>JAZQVQ010000041.1:0-4793 GCA_045631825.1 Eubacteriales bacterium
TTCCCGAAGACGAGGATGTTTCTGCCTTTGCAAAGCAGATGAAGGATAACGCAGACCCAAGAAAATGGATTTGTGTTGAGGCAGAACAGACAACTGTTGTAAGCAGCGGAAATTTTGTAATGCTCGTTATGTCAACAGAGGCTAACTCTAAGATTATTCTCGACAATTTCAATTCTATTGCACCTGATGTAATTACACATTAAGGGTAATAAGTTATGATATTTTCAAGTATAACATTTTTATATTTGTTTTTGCCGATAGTTCTGTGTGTTTACTTTATACTTCCGACAAAAATGCGTAATTTCTGGCTGTTTGTGACAAGTCTTACATTTTACTTTTTTGGCGAAAGAGCATTGACGAGTCTCCTTCTTTTTTCTTCGATAGTAGACTATGTCTTGAGTTTGATAATAGAGGCAAACAGAGACAAAAAAGCTGTTATGAAGCTGTGCATTGTCACGTCAATGTGCGTAAACCTAGGACTTTTAGGGTATTTCAAATACGCAGATTTTTTCATAGGAAATGTAAATACAATTTTTGGAATGTCTTTTCCGCTGACGAATGTAGCTCTTCCTATTGGTATAAGCTTTTATACATTCCAGACAATGTCATATACAATAGATGTGTATAGAGGGACTGCTCACGCACAGAAGAATTTTATTTCTTTCGGAGCGTTTGTAAGTCTGTTCCCGCAGCTTGTTGCAGGACCTATAGTAAGATATACAGATATAGCTGCTGAGCTTGACAGCAGAAAATCAACACTGTCCGAGGTGTCAGACGGCGTTGTAAGATTTGCACTCGGACTTGCAAAGAAAGTACTTCTTGCAAACGGAATCGGAGCACTTTGTGAACAGTTTGAAGTAACCGACGAAAAGAGTGTTATATTGTATTGGGCGTGTGCTATAGGATATATGCTTCAGGTGTACTTGGATTTTTCAGCTTATTCCGATATGGCAATAGGAATTGGAAAAATTCTTGGCTTCAAGTTCCCCGAGAACTTCAACTATCCCTTTATAAGTCGTTCGATTTCGGAGTTCTGGAGAAGATGGCACATGACACTTGGAGGATGGTTCAGGGATTATGTGTACTTTCCTCTGGGGGGTAGCAGGGTTTCAAGACCGAGATGGATATTTAACCTTGCTGTTGTCTGGGCTTTGACTGGATTCTGGCACGGAGCGGAATGGAATTTTGTACTGTGGGGCGTGTATTTTGGAGTTCTTATAGCACTTGAAAAACTCTTCCTTGGAAAATATATCGAAAAACTTCCGAAAGCTTTACAGCATATATACGTTATTTTGATAGTTCTTGTAAGTTTTGTAATTTTCCGATATGAAAAAGTTTCTGTGTCTGCCGGATTTATAAAGGGTCTTTTTGGTTTTGGAAACATACCTTTTGTAAACGAAAGCTCAATTTATATTCTCCGTAGTTTTGGTCTGTTGTTTGTTGTGAGCATAGTTGCATCATTGCCGTTTGTAAAACAGCTTGTTTTGCATATGCAGACAAATAAAAAGTGTGCAGTTGTTTTGGATGTATTAAAACCTGTCTGTGTTGTGGTTATGTTTGTGCTTTGTACGGCAAAACTCATAGACGGTTCGTTTAATCCGTTTTTGTACTTCAGATTTTAAGTCGGGAGGGGAATAACAGATGAAAAAAATAACAGATATAATAACAGTTGTAGTTTTTGCATTGATTATAATTCTCACTCCTATTGCACATTTTGCTATTGAGGATAAAGACCTTTTGGTTTCGGAAAGAAGAAAACCCGAGATATTCCCGAAAACGAATATGGAAAGCATAATGTCGGGTGATTTTTCTGACGGTATTGAAAGCTATATGCTCGACCATTTTCCGTGGAGAGACAGACTCAGATTTATAAATTCGTTTGTAGATAAGAATTTGTTTCTGCAACTTGATATAAACGGATATTATATGTCCGGAGATTATATTTCCAAAAGGGGAGAGAAACCCAAAATAAATCAGGTTGAATATGCGGCAAATAAAATAAATAAGGTTATTAATAAGTATTTTCCCGACAATAAAAATATCTTTTATGCCGTTATTCCCGATAAGGAAATATACGCAGGTTTGCAAAGCGGATATAACTTTGCGGATTACCAAAAGATGATTGAGCTTGTGGAGAGTACCGTAAAGGGTGCAACACGTATTGAACTGTTCGATAAACTAGCTCTTTCGGACTTTTATAAAACCGATACTCACTGGAGACAGGAGAAAATCGTAAATCTTGCACAGTTTATTGCAAAGAGTATAGATTCTTCGGCAAATCTGATTCCCAAAGAAGGCTTTACGCATAATACGTTAGAGAATTATTATGGAATATATAGTTCTCAATCGGCATTTTCGACAAAACCTGAGAATATGACGTATCTTACATCGAACACTCTTGACAGTGCTTATGTCACCGGTGCTGAATTTACGGGACAAAGACAGGTGTACCAGACAGAACTGTTTGAAAGTGCAGAGCCGTATGATTTGTATGCAGGCGGAGCAAAGGCAATAATTACATTGCATAGCCCAAAGGCCAAGACTGATAAGGAAATGGTGATTTTCCGTGATTCTTTTGGCAGCAGTATAGCCCCTCTGTTCTGTGAGCAGTATTCAAAGGTTACGCTTGTTGACCTCAGATACGTCGCAGCAGACTATATTGGACAGTTTGTGGAGCTTAATGAAAATCAGGATGTTCTCTTCCTGTATTCGTATTCGCTTTTCAACTCAGGAATGTTACTTAAGTAATTTAACTAAAACAAAACCCCGATATGTAAGATAGCCTTTCATATCGGGGAACTTTTATTTACTTGCTGTCAATCAAAAAGCTTGTTTAGCTTTGATTTTAATAAATTCTTTCGTTTTGCAGTTTCTTCGCTGTCCGGACTTATGTCAATGACATCACCCTCGAAGCAATTCGGGAATAAGACCTTTGGAACATTTACCATAGTTCTGTCGGGCAATTCGCAGACGGCAAAATCTGCTTCAAATCTGTCAATAACGATTTTCATAAATATTACGTCCTTGTTTATTTGTCGTTTTCGGAATTGTCCTCGTCGTCGATATCTGTGTCCTGAGGTTCGATGATAGTTACGATTGACGACTCAATTCTGTGGTCCTTGATTTCTGTAACATTTACGTGTAAGTTGCCGATTTCAATTTCAAACGTCGAACCATCGTCGGGAACAGAGCCGTAAGCACTGAAAACATATCCGCCAAAGGTTTCGTTGTCCTCTGTTGAGATTTCGGTTTCAAGAGCCTCCTCAACTTCAAGCAGAATTGCCGAACCCTTGATTTTCCAGGTACGTTCATCAACTTGCTCTATATCAGGCTCTTTAATTTCACCCTCGTCCTCGCTTTCAAGGTCGCCGACAATTTGCTCAAGAAGGTCGTTCATTGTAACAATACCTCTTGTTCCGCCATACTCGTCAAGAACAACTGCAAAGTGGTTTCTTGTCTGCTTCATCTGACGCAAAAGAACGTCGGCGTGTATGCTTTCAGGAATGAAATAAACAGGTTTTACTGCATTTTCCATTATTATGTCTTTGTCGGTTGAATCAAGACGGAAATAATCCTTTGTGTTGAGAATTCCAGTAACATTATCAACTGTCTCGGAACAAATGGGATATAACGAATGACGTGTTTCGTGAATGGTTTTGTCCCATTCTTCGATAGTTTCTTCTGCCCATAATAAATCTATGTCAGTTCTGTGCGTACAAAATTCACCAACAGTTAAATCGTCAAACTCAAATACATTTTGTATATGCTCTTTTTCTTCAACGTCAATGACACCCTTTTCGCTTCCCGTGTCAACCATCAAACGAATTTCCTCCTCGCTGACGTTTTCTTCATCAGCGTTCGGGTCAACACCAAACATACGTAAAATGCCGTTCGTGGATTTTGTAAGTAAAAATACAATGGGTGCGAATATTTTTGAAATGCGATAAACGGGCGGTGTAAGTGCGAGTGCAATTTTTTCGGTTTGCTTCATAGCCAATCTCTTTGGTACAAGCTCGCCGAAAATAAGTGTTATGTATGAAAGAATAATTGTTATGATAACAACAGATGAAGTATCAATAATACCTTTAAGCGAACTGTCTATACCAAGTGAAAGTATGAATTCTGTTACAGGACCTGCAAAAGTGCTTGCAGCAAAAGCTGAACCCAAAAATCCCGAAAGAGTAATAGCAACCTGTATGGTTGCAAGGAATTTTGAAGGTTCCTTTGATAACTCTAAAAGCTTTCCTGCTTTTTTGTTTCCTTGTTCAACAAGTTTTGTGATTTTTGCCTCTGTCATTGAGATTACCGCTATCTCTGCACATGCAAATATCGCATTAAGAGTAATAAGGATAAACTGCAATAACAGCGGCCATATAAATCGGTCTGCCAAAATAAATCCTCCTGAAAATAAATCGTTGTTTTGTTTGAGTTTAATAAATATATTATAATGATGAAAAACTTAAAATCAGCTCAAATATCTGTAAAAGCACAAAAAGACAAGCCCACGGTGGTATTTCCGAAGGATTGCCTTATAATTTCTATTCATATTAATCATAGTGATACGATTATCGTCACTACTGCCGTCGTCCATTATGCTGATAACTCCTGAAAATATATTTTTTTCAATAATACCATAATAATGGGCAGTTGTCAAGACCTTTTGATATAATTGTCATAAAATACTGTAGAGTTACAATAGATGTGAGACCTAAAGTATAGAAAAAGTGATTGAGTCATGTTAAAATAATGTTACCCCTAACAAACTCTAACAGAAAGGACTCAATCTCTTCATG
>JAZQVQ010000042.1:0-7317 GCA_045631825.1 Eubacteriales bacterium
ATTTCTTTTCTTGTCTTTTCAACGTCCGATGAGGGCAAATCTATTTTGTTTATGACAGGGATAATTTCAAGATTGTTGTCAACTGCAAGATAGGCATTTGCAAGTGTCTGTGCCTCAATACCCTGGGTTGAGTCTACAACCAAAAGTGCCCCCTCACAGGCAGACAGCGAACGTGAAACTTCATAATTAAAGTCAACATGTCCGGGAGTATCTATAAGATTAAGTGTATACTCCTGTCCTTCGTAAGTATAGCTCAGTTTCACCGCTCTTGCTTTTATAGTTATGCCACGCTCACGCTCAAGGTCCATATTGTCAAGCAACTGGTCCTCCATCTCACGTTTTTCGACAGTGTCGGTAAGCTCAAGAATTCTGTCGGCAAGCGTGCTCTTTCCGTGGTCAATATGTGCAATTATACAAAAATTTCTGATATTTGAAAGGTCTCTGTTATTTGAGGCTGACATAATTTCCTCCATAGTAAACATATTATTCTTATTTTAATATATTTATCAAATTTAGTCAACACTTTACTGTAAACAATAAGATACAAATAACAAAATTTTTAAAACAGCTATTTAGTAATAAAATGATAAAATTTTGCTTTTAAGTTCTTCGATTATCTTTTTTTCAAGCCTTGAAATATATGACTGAGATATACCCAGTGCGTCAGCAACCTGCTTTTGTGTCATTTCGTTCCCGTCTTTACTCGTAAGTCCAAACCGCATTTGTATAATTTTCTTTTCTCTGTCGGGAAGTGTTTGTACTGCTTTCAAAAGAATATTTTTTTCTTCCTCGTGCTCGACTCCGCTATGGACCACATCCTCATCAGTTCCAAGTATGTCACTGAGCAAAAGCTCATTGCCATCCCAATCAACATTGAGCGGTTCTTCGAGTGATATGTCATTTTTGTAATGTGAATTTTTGCGTATGTACATCAAAATTTCGTTTTCTATGCATCTTGATGCGTATGTTGCAAGTTTTATATTCTTGTCCGCCTTGAATGTACTTATTGCTTTCATAAGTCCCACTGTGCCTATCGAAACAAGGTCTTCAATTCCTATACAGGTATTTTCAAATCTTTTTGCTATATATACGACAAGTCTTAAATTATGCTCGATAAGTATTTTTCTTATTTCATCAAGTCTTTTTTCATCGCAGAATGATTGTTCCAAAATCAGCATTTCTTCATCAGCTTTTGAGAGCGGTGCCGGAAGCACCTCACTTCCACCTATGTAATAAAGACTGTTTTCCCCGAGAATATTATAAATTTCCCAAATACTCGCAACACGCTTTTTCAGTTGTCTTGACTCTTTTCTTTTCTTCATTTTATTTAATATTGATTTTACGACTTTCAAAAAAGACATTACAATTCACCTCTCAAATATATTTTAAAATTTTATAAGACTATTAGGTATAATACCATCTGTGTTACAATAATCATTTTGATTTTGGTTTATTTCATCAACCGCTATCATTGCATTTACACATACTTGCCCTTTTGGCAAAAAAACAACTATTTTATCCGGTT
Source organism: Eubacteriales bacterium (assembly GCA_045631825.1). Lineage (GTDB taxonomy): Bacteria > Bacillota > Clostridia > Oscillospirales > CAG-382 > UMGS1387. The sequence goes on from JAZQVQ010000042.1 coordinate 1,526, forward strand.
TAAAGGCAGGAAAAACACGTATTCCCGATGCCGTTCTTGAGGGTATATATCTGATTTTCAGCTTTTCACTTTTATCATAATCATCTAAAATGCCGGCAAAACTGTATTCAAACAGTTCCTTTATACAGTTTTGTTTTACTATAATAACAGGTAATGAATTATATTGTTCAAACAATAAATTTCCACTGTCGCACAGCAAAGTTACATTAACCTGTTTATTTTCATAATACACGCAAACCTCTATACACTCCCGATTGGATGTATGTATGAGCTTACTTGATACAAACACATATAAGACAGAAAAAACAGAGCAGATTATTATAAAAAATAAAGGAGTTACAATAACATTCTTATCTGTAAACATTACAATAAAATTTTGAACAAGATTATAGAACCCTGCAAGCAGTACGCTTACTATCACTGTCACTGCACTTACTTTTATAACAAATGTAATACTGTGCAAATCAAATGCTATCACTACCATAAGCACAAGTACCAAAGCAGAACAAATAATATTTAGTATTTTATATTGTGACAACCAAATTTCTGCTGTCACACCATATAATGCCAAGAAAAATGACGAAATAAGAAATCGTGACAATTTTAATTTCAATTTAAAAAATTTTGATGTGAAGTAAATAACAGTAGCATCTGCACAAAAATTTATTATAAACAGAATATCAGCATAAACAGTTTTTTCCAAAACCTTTTCAGCCCCTTCAAGTCAACATTATAAATCAAAGTATATGTAAAAACTGTCGTAAAAAGAGGTCTTTTAAAAAACAAATACAGTAATACAATCAAAGAATAATGAATACAATTTATTAAACAAAACTACAAAGAGGTGTTGTATTTGGCACAAGGCTTTTTAATTATAAGTACAAGACTTACGGAAGAAGGACTGCCTGTTGAGGGTGCAAAGGTTTACATACGTTCATCAGGCTTTCAGGAAAATTCCCAAGGCGAGTTTATGTCGCCTTCGGATGTATCAGATACTTTTTTCAACTACATATTAACGACAAATTCGTCAGGGCTTACCCCATCTGTAGGAATAGATGCACCCGACATCAATGAATCTTTAAATCAAAGTAATATGCAAGTTCCATATGCTGTAGTCGACGTCTATGTTGACGCTCCCGGTTACTACCCTACAAGAGTAAGACGTGTTCAGATTTTTTCCGGCACACAAAGTTTATTACCCATTTTGCTTGTACCGCTTAGTGGTGACAACTATTCGCAACAGACAGGCGGTGTAATAAACTACAACATACCGCCAAACCAACTTTTGTTTCCCGCAGGACGTTCACAGACAGGCCCTACCGAAGAACAGGCAGCAGCTCTGATTACAGAGGATATATTTATACCGGAAACAATAAGAGTCCATATTGGTCCTCCTTCTTCAAGCGGAGAAATTATCAGTGTTCCATTTGTCGATTACATAAAAAATGTAACAAGCTCGGAAATATACCCGACCTGGCCTGAAAACTCAATAAGAGCAAATATATATGCCATCATTTCCCTTGCATTAAACAGATTCTTTACCGAATGGTACCCAAGTCAGGGGTACAACTTTGATATAACAAACTCAACACAGTATGACCAGGCTTTTGTTCCGGGAAGAAACTTTTTTGAAAACACAAGCAGAATTGTTGACGATATTTTCAATTCTTACGTCGTAAGAGAGGGATACATAAATCCACTGTTTACTCAATTCTGCGACGGAAGGCAGTCCCAATGTACCGGACTGTCTCAATGGGGCACGGTAACGCTTGCAGAAAACGGATACACCCCGCTTCAGATTCTTCGCCAGTATTACGGCCAGGATGTAAATATAAACACAACAACAGACATAAGAAATGTAGAAAGCTCGTATCCGGGAACACCGCTTCGACTTGGTGATTCAGGCGACGATGTTTTTACAATTCAGCAACAGCTTATGAGAATTCGTGAAAATTACCCCGCAATTCCGCTTATTCCTACACTCGACGGCATATTCGGCTCTTCAACAGACGAGGCAGTTAGGACTTTTCAGGATATTTTTGATTTGAGTGTTGACGGAATCGTCGGAAAGGCAACCTGGTACAGAATATCCTATGTCTATACATCAGTCAAAAAACTTGCTGAGGTCACGGGCGAGGGAGAAACAAATATTTTTTCGGGCATTGTCCCTACAAGTACAATAAGGCGTGGAGACCAAGGCAACGAAGTACTTTTGCTACAGCGGATTCTGAATTATCTTGCTATTTTCTATCCGACAATTTCAAGTGTAAACGAAGATTCTCTGTTTGGACAACAAACCGAAGAATCGGTAAGACAGTTTCAGCAAACCTTTGGACTTGAACAGACGGGTGTTGTTGACAGCCAGTTATGGCAATACCTCTATGACGTAAACATTTATATTTTACGTACAATTACCCCTAGTCTTTCAAGTCAGGGTTATCCCGGCGAACCTTTAAGACGGGGTGACGAAAATCAAAATGTACGTCTTATGCAGGAATACTTAAGTGTAATCTCAACACGTTACCCTACTATTCCATCTGTTGAGCCTGACGGAATATTTGGCGGAAACACCGAACTTGCAGTACAGCGTTTTCAACAAACAACGGGACTTCCTGCAACAGGTGTCATAGACGTAACAACATGGGAAAGAATTGTTGAGGTATATAATTTTATAAATTTACAGACATAAAATTAAAGGAGGTTTTTAGGTGCAAGCAGTTACAACGGATACTTTGTCAAAAATAATATATTGTTTACCTGAACAAATAAAAAATGCTCTGTTAAAAATCGATTATGAAACAAGAGCTAAAATTTATGAAATAAGAATGAGAGTAAACAGAGTTACTTGTATCACTTTGTCAGGTAAAAATGTATTTTTGTCACAGGACGGTCTTACTGAGTATTCATACAGAGCCTTAAAAACCTCTTTTGATGACATAGAAAAGTTTTTATATTGCCTTTGCAAAGGTTCAGTTTACTCATACGAAAATTCACTAAAACACGGATTTGTAAGTGTAAGCGGTGCAAGAATCGGTATATCGGGACAAGTTATACTTTCAGGTAGCGGAAGTATTGATGGTTTTTCCGTAATAGAGGGTGTAAATATAAGATTACAGCACCACATTTCAGGTTGTTCAAGACCTATACTTGAATACATTTCAGCAAGCGGATTTCCCGCTCGAAAAGGAATTCTTGTTGCCTCTGCTCCATCAAATGGGAAGACAACCCTGCTTCGTGATTTAGCCATTAATCTGTCACAAAACTGCACTGTAAATAACGAAAAAACCGTTCTTCGTGTATGCGTCATTGATGAGAGAAACGAAATTAAAATGGAAAACATATTTGACAGATGCAATATCGACTTTATCAGCGATTGTTCAAAAGCAAAGGGCATTGAAATTGCAACGAGAGTTTTATCACCTCAAGTTATAATTTGTGATGAAATAGGCACAAAGCAAGAGGCTGATGAGATTTTACACGCAGTTTTATCCGGTATTTATTTTATAGCTTCTGTACACGCATCAAGTCTTGAGGAAATAACAGCAAAACCTCATATAAAAACGCTTATAGACTATGGAGTTTTTGGTATGATATGTATTCTTATACGTGAAGGCGAAAAAATTTTCCCGAACTTAAATATGCTTAACGGCAAGGAAAAACCGTTATGATGAAATACATTGGAATAATTCTTGTTTCCTGCTCAGTATCAATGTACGGAGCAGTAATGGCAAACAAAATAAAGAATATCGGAAAGCAACGACGTGCAATAATAGAACTTTTATATACAATAAGAAACAGTATAGAATTTGGTTGCGTTTCACTGGATAAAACCTTTTCTTCTTTCCACAACGATGTACTTGACAAGTGCGGTTTTACCAAAATACTTTCAAGTCCATATCCAGATGCACTTTCAAGAGCCTTTGAATCTGACTGCATAATTTTGCCCGAAAACGAACGTCTGTTATTACAAGCTTTTGCAAAAGAGTGCGGTAAAAGTGCATTTTCACAAAATGAAACAAAGCTTTGCACAAGATACATAAACCTTATGGAACGAAATGAAACCGAGATGTTGAAAATTGAAAAAAATAAATCTGCATTGTATTCAAAACTCGGTATTTTATGTGGCTTGCTTACTGCCATTATACTCATTTAAGTGTAAAAACAAAGGAGAAATATATGGATGTAAATTTAATATTGAGAATTGCAGGAATAGGTATTTTAGTTACTGTCACAAACAACATTCTTTCAAAATCCGGACGTGATGAACAGGCAACATTCTGCACTGTTGCAGGTATCATTATAGTATTGCTTATGCTTATAGGAGAAATAGACAAACTCTTTTCAAGCGTAAGAAACATTTTCGGCATCTGATATGGAATTTTCAAAAATAATTTTCTTTGCAATCTTTTCAGCTATTATTGCCATAGTCCTGCGTCGGATGAAAGAGGAATACGCACTTTTCGTAAGCTGTTTTGCCGGCATTATTATAATTACAATTTCATTGAGTATATTAGTCCCGATCGTAGACTACATACGATTACTGTCAAGCAGGACAAATGTCGGCAATTTTTCAGTTATCATGTTAAAATGTACAGGCATTGCCCTTTTGTGCAATTTTGCCGGAGAATTATGCAGTGACTGTGGTGAAAAATCACTGGGAGCAAAAATAGAACTGTTTGGTAAATGCACTATGCTTTCATACGCTTTGCCATTAATAAAATCGGTGTTTGATTATGCTTTGCAATTTATTTCGTAATTTAATTATAATCCTTACATTTTTAATATGCTTATGTACAATTACATACGCTCAAAACTCGTCATTACCGGACAGTGATTTTCCAGAGATTCAGACGGAAGTTACATTATCGGACACACAAAACAAAACAGTTGAAAATCAGGCAAAAGAAGTTTTGAAGTATTTTGATATAAAGAAGCTGTTTTCTTTTATTCTGGACAACATATTAAATGAAAGTTCCAAAATAAAATCGGCTTTTTTTCAAGTGACAGGTGTTTTACTTTTTTCTTCAATTTTTTCACTGTTATATGGTGGTAATGATTCAAAAAAATCAATATTTGATTTTTTAAGCCTGTTGTTCCTGATAAATTTCACATTTATACCGATAGGAATTTGTATTGACACAGTTGCCGAGATGATACAAAAGCAGTGTGACTATATGACTTCCTTCATACCTGCTATGAGTGCTATGTACATTTCAGGGGGGAACACCACGGTTGCAGGTACAAGTGCTATTATATGTGCAAGTACAGTAAGTGCACTTTCAATCTTGGGTAAAAACATCATTATCCCTTGCGTCAAGACAAGTATCTCTCTGACTGTAATTAATTCAATAAGCTCTAAAACTGACCTTTCAGGTATTTTATCTTTAATTAAATCAGTTTCTATGTGGCTGACAGGACTTATGCTTACTCTTTTTTCGGGAGTTTTATCCTTACAATCATTCTTAAGCGGCAGTGCGGACAACCTGACGATGCGTGGCATAAAATTTTCTGCAGCAAAATTCATACCCGTTGCAGGAAGTATGGTCAGTGAAAGTCTTAAAACTGTACTGTCGGGTGTCTCATTTATTAAAAGCGTTTCAGGTACTATAGGAATAGCTTTCATCATATATACGCTCATTCCACCTATGGCCACGCTTTGTATTCTGAAGTTATTTTGTATATTCAACTCTGCTTTTGCAAAAATGTGCAGTCTTTCAAAGCAATCGTCATTTTTTGATGCAATAAATTTAAGCCTTAATATACTTGGTGCAATAGTTATATGCTGCAGCTTT
>JAZQVQ010000043.1:0-1550 GCA_045631825.1 Eubacteriales bacterium
GTCATGTTTTCAAAGGATTCGCCACTTCCATTGGAATCGAAGGTTATGGTATAGGTGTTTGCGCTCCATTTTGCAACGTAGCTTCTGTTGCCTATGCTACCACTTGTAATTTCAACATTTACCGTTGGCTCTGCAACGTCCGTTCCTACCCATCCGAGGAAGGTATATCCCGTCTTTTGAGGAGCATTAAGAACGATCTTTTCATTCTCAATATTGTATGAGAAAGGATTGGTGGCAGTAAGAGTACCGCCATCGAGGGCGTAAGTAATATCGTAATTGATAACAGACCATTTTGCCACTACGGTAATATCACTGTCACCGCTCCAAATGCCGTTTTCGACAAGCTTTTCACCAAGATACCAGCCGTCAAAGTTATAACCTGTGCGAGTAGGCACTTCAAGCGTATATGCCACGTCATAAACTACGCCGGTTTCTTCATGAGCAACAGTACCGCCGTTTGCATCATAGGTGATCTTGTAATCATTGGCAGCCCAATTGGCTTTTATAGTTTTATTTTCCGTAATAGGAGATGCAAAATCGTAGTCCCAGTTAACAAGGGTATATCCCTTCTTATAGGTGTCGGGAGCAGAAACACATTCGCCCTCTTCTACGCTTACTGCATTTGCCGCAGTACCGCCATCAGTATCGAAGCTTACAGTATAAATCGGCTTACGTCTGATGGTAAGCGTGTAGAGTTCGGATTGACCGTTTTCCGAAACAACAAGCGCATAGTAAACGTTATCGCCAATCTCAAGAGCGACCGCTTTGCTTGCGATCATATTGTTTCCTGTTATGTCGGAGCAAAGAGTCCAAGTACTCTTAGAATTGATTGTTACTTTGCTACCAAGCGAAATAGTTTCGGTTGCATTGGAAACGGACATGTAGAAGGCATTTTCACCCGTTGCTTCAAAGCCATCAAAAATAGCATCCGTACCGGTCACAGATTCCAGCGCGCTCCATTTTGCATAGACACTTATATCCGAGGAAAGAGGCACCTCGAGCAAAGAGTTTGCTGTGAACGGTTTTTGCCAGCTATCCTTGTCACAATACCAACCGTCGAAGATATAGCCCTCTTTAGTGGGAGTATCTGGAATTGTAATGGTTTCCTTGCCGTTTGTGTTTACAGTTGCGTAAACCTCGCCGTCGACAACGAAGTCAACCTTAAATTCAACTTTGTTACATGATGCCAGACCTAACAAAATAGTTAACGTCAACATCAATACGACTAAAGCAAACATTGTTTTTTTCATGGTGATTCCTCCTGAAAAAATAAAAAAGTGCGCCAACCGAAGTCAGCGCACCGAAAAACGCAAACTCCAATTGTCGCCAAACAAAACTTACAAAGCACAAAGAAAACTCTTCATCTTCAGCAAGCGGAATTTGCGTTTTTGCTAAATTCTAATTACTGAAAATGAAAAAGGGTATAAAACCCCCTATAAAAATAGCGAGCTTTCTTTTGTACTTCAATATTAAGTTTTGTTTGGCACTTCCATTTTATCACAAAAATTTCCATTTGTAAATAGTAAAGAGCAAAAAAACAAAAAAGCCTT
>JAZQVQ010000044.1:0-4336 GCA_045631825.1 Eubacteriales bacterium
CAATGGATATGGCTCCGTCTATAAAGACAAAAGCAGACCTTTACGGAAACCCTACAAGGCAGTTGTGACCATCGGCTGGAAGCTGAAAGAGGACAAGGCCGTCCCGATCAGGAAGTGCATTGGTTATTTTGCGAGCCGTAAGGACGGACTGGCTGCACTGCTCGACTACCAGAACAACGGTCTGCCGGAAGTCATCACTTTTGGCGATGCGATGCAGAAATGGTATGACGAGAATTAGGACTCCTGGAGCGACTCTACGGCACGCGGATACAGAATACAGATGAAGAAGCTGTCCCCTATCGCAACACGTCCAATCAGGGACATAAGGGTAGCGGACTTGGAGAGGATTCTTGACGTTGCCACAGCCACAACACGCCCACGGATCCGCATCGTAATGCACGGAGCATATGACTGGGCGATGCGCCATGATTACTGTGAGAAGGACTATTCGCAGTTAATCCGTTCATACGCAACACAGGAGCCAAAAGAGAAGGTTCCGTTCTCACGCGAGGAAATAGACACGCTGTGGGCAGACGGCTCGGATTTAGCCTTTTCAACGCTTGTAGCGATCTATTCGGGCTGGCGGTGGAACGAGCTGATGACTTTTGAGGTTGAGGATGATGTAATGGTCGGAGGAAGCAAGACCGATGCTGGTAAGAACAGGAAGGTTCCCATTCATCACAGAATTGCTCCGTTGATAGATAAGATGTATCGAACTCCTGACTATCGGCATTTTGTTTATGAGTTCGGAAAACTGATGAAGAAGTACGGAATGAAGCACACCTTCCACGATACCAGGCACACTACTGCTACTCTGTTGTATGGACAGGACGAGCATCTTGTAAAGCTGATACTCGGTCATTCCGAGAAGGACATAACAAAACGAGTGTACACTCACAACACGATAGAGCAGCTCCGCAAGGTCATCGAGACAATTGTGTAGGCAGTAAGGTAAGCAGTAAACTCAAATTAAGCCTGTGTTACTCATCGCAAATGCCTTAAATCGCGCGGATTTTGCCCATTTGGGAGGGTTTTGGTTATTTTCAGCATAGATATTCACCTCCGCTAAAATCAAGCCTTAAATGGCGATTGTGTAGGCAGTGATGTGAGCAATAAAAAAAGAGGAGAGGACTAAAAATCCCCTCCCCTTCTTTATGACTCGGCAGAAGCCGCCTCTTATGGTGGACGATGTTCGGTTGAATGTGGTTTTTGCGGTCTGCCGTTGTCATCACTGTTGTGACGGAAGCGTGACCACGCCGCCATCCTTGACTGTGATCTGTTCGGTGAATGTTCCGTCCGTAAAATCAACGATGCCGTTCACCACTCTCCACAGACCGTTCTTGTTGTAGGCAATACCGTTATACTCGGTAAACTTGCCGTTCTTGATGTATCTCCAGTTACCATCATAGCCGTCCTGGATGATGTCAGACAGACCTATCTGGACTTCACCGCCTTTGCAGTACCAGAAGCCGTAGTCATCACCGACAGAGCCTTCATAGAAGCCTGTTCTGGCGTTGAAATTGACTTTACCTGCATTGATGACCCAAGTGCCATATCTGTTCTGCGCTAATCCCCAATAACTGAAATCAACGTATCCGTTCTTGACGTACCACCAACCATTGACATTCTGTGCTACTGTCGTCACGGACTCGTCAATCTTGCCGTTAGTGTAGTATGCCCATCTGCCGTCTGCTTCCGGTTCGTTCTGAAGTCCGTTCTTTATCTGAATGCCTTTGTCCCAACCTGTGGGGTAGTACATAAACTCGGCATCGGGATAGACGACCGTAGGATGGATGTCAACTGACAGAGGACTCTCCGCTCCGCATCCCTTGTATCCGTCATTCAGCTCAAACTGTAAGTTCTTGGATGTTGACCAATATGCCCATACATGATGCTTACCCACAACAGGGACGAACTCATAACCCGAAGCAAGTGCTTTCTGATGGTTGAAGTTGTGCCTTACGAATCCGTGTGAAACGAGGTAGTCATCGAAGTAGGGTGACGGATCATTGTCAGGCCATATGTACCAAGATAATGGTGTGTTGTCATTGTAGTTACCGCTGATGGCATTTCTGATAACCCTAGTGAGTCCCGTTCCGCAATCGTGATGAAATCCATCGGAAGGGTTGGCAGCCGTGTTGTTTCCTGTGGTTCTCCAACTGCCGTATCTCTGTCGGTTGTCATCTGCCATCAGTTTGGCACTCTTCTGAAGATCAGGTATTGTCTTTGCCATATCTTACTCCTCTACTTCGTGATGAATAAACTCCTTGTACCCTTCAACAACATCCAACTGTTCATCGACTATAGCGACTTCTGCTGTGATGACATCGGGAGCGTTCCACAGTGTCTGACAGAGTCCGTGGAAGTTGACCTTTGCTTTTGAGAGGTCTGTAAATCCCTCTGCGTGAATTGAATATGCTCCGTTCACTACCTTGATAATTCCATAAGTCATAATGTTTTTCTCCTTTTTATGCTAATGCTTTAAGTTCAGCACCGATCGTAGTGATGGTGTAGTTAGTGTTCAAAGTAAATGTTGCCCCACTTGCGATTGCTGTTTTCGCCTTGCAGAACTGATTGCCGTTCAAGATGAAATACTCACCCACAGCATAAGCCTTTGATGCTTTTGTTCCGTTTTCTATGGGTGCAATCATCGCCAAGGGAACATCAACAATAGTGCCGTCAATGTACTTTTTGGTGTCTGCTCGGTATATAACTGCGACATTACCGCAATTCGCCCACAGATTATTCTGCCCTAAAACTGTTGCTACCTGTGTAGGAGTAAGGGTTACTTCAGTTAAAGCACCACCATCATTAACGACCTGCGCTCCGATTGTAGGAGTAGTTCCCTCGGCATAAACATCTCTATCAGAAATCCAATGCCCTGTTAAGGTTTCGCCGTTGTAGGATGCGTAATAAGGGCAGGTGTAAAGTTTACCTCTTATAACATCAAGCACTCCCCCATAAACTGTCTGACCTAATGAGATGGGATAGGTGTTGCCTTGATAGGGTTCGTAGGCTGTTGCGGTTGAGCCTTTTTCAAGTTGACAATCCGTGCTTGATAACAGGCAAGCGAATTTTGCTTTGTTTACATTTGTGGGAACAGTGACAGATGCCGAATTGACCCCCGACACAAAAGTATCGCCATTCCAAAATGTGACTATTCCACCCCAACCGCTACCGCTTTTCACAAACTTGTCACCGCTACTGCAAGGAAAAGAAAGACAAGCATAAGCGACCGATGTGTGGAATGTGCCGTTCAAATCATAGTAGCCGAGTTCTTTATCGCTTCTATTTGGATTCCACAAGTTTCTTCCTGTCCTCACCACATTAACCGCATCCCGTCCGCTGATTGGGCAGATGTTTTCGTAGGGAGCATATGTGCTGTCGGTGACGGAAGATAAACGAATCATAGGGTAAAACTTGGCATTAGATGCACTCGCACCCGAAGCGCAATACAACCTAACAGATACCGTAGTATTGGCAGGAATTTCTGCGCCGTTAGCGTCTCTTACTGTGTACCAATTAGAACCGACTATTGCAGTTAGCGACAAGGTGCTGACATATGAACCTTGATACCCATTGATTCTAGTCGCTTCACTGTTAACAAAATCTCCCATATAAAAGTAGGTTGTGTTAGTGAATGTTCCATTGACCGTAATATTGCCATCATCACCGACAGTAAATGTTCCGCCGTTATCTGTGTAAGTGTTGCCGTTCCAAGTGCCGTGAGTGTTAAGTGGTTTCACAATATCAAGGGAAACATTCAGTTTGTTCTTCCCCCCACCAGCAGGATAAGGATTGCTCTGTCCGTGTAAGTCTTGTACTGCGTTTATCTCGACTTCAAGCGACTTGACAGGCATATTCGCCCCATCAGAGAAACTTGCTATTGCTCCACTTGCGGAATTCTCAATCACATCCGCTTTGTCATATAAGGCTTCTTCAAGGGATGCTTCTGTTACCTCTCCGTTAGTGACATCAAAGGTACTCGTTGTGCCATCTGTGTATGTGATTGTGTAGGTGTCAACCTTGCCAACTGTTGCGGTCTTGGTGATTGATGCGATGCCGTTGCCTGTCTCACCTTGTTCGCCTTGCTCCCCTCTGATTGATGGAGATGTGAACGATGTGCCATTTGACAGAGTGATTGTAAGTGTATAGTCAGCATTCATTACGATATTCGTGATGCCAACACCATCTTCACCATCTGTTCCGTCTAACACATCAAAAGTATGGACTCCCTCGGCATCGGTTATCGTGACTCTGTGTCCGTTAGTGACAGGAGTAACTGCGACAATGGGAGAGAATCCGTCTGTTCCGTCAGTACCGCTTTCGCCCTGTG
>JAZQVQ010000045.1:0-2066 GCA_045631825.1 Eubacteriales bacterium
GGAATACAGGCTGATAAGACACCACATTCTTGACGAGAACGGCACTTTGTATGTTTACTACTACACCACCGACAAAAGCGGTAACGAGGAATATTTGGCAGAGTGGGAGCATTACAAGAATGACAATGTAATGTATATGAACGCCTTTAACATTGGCATTGCTTATTTCCGTTCTCCGCAGGACAGCCGTGGACTTTCTCAATGGGGTGTACCGCTGAATTTTGGATGCGAGGAAGTGGAAAATCAAATCAAGGTTGCAAGGAATAATCTTGATGAAGAAATGGACCTTATGAAAACAAAGCTCTTTGCGGATGAAACCGTTGCAAGAAAAATCGGCACAAAAGATGGTGAGCGTTTTGACCTTCCCGAGGGTATTTACACCATCCGCAAAAAGGCAGGAGTTGACGGAACGCTGATTGATAGTTTCGCTCCGTCCACTCGTTACAACGATTACAAGCAAAAGTTGATTGATGCAAAAGCCGACTGGGAAGATATGGTTGGACTTGACCGAGGCTTCTTGACCGAGGCAGAACACACGGCAGGGGCAACCGCTACCGAAATTAGAACCGCCAACACAAAAACAAGGTCTTTCGTCAAAAAGGTGCAGAGTGCTATGTTTGACGGAATAGTGGCAACACTTGAAGCAGATGCGGTATTCTTGAATATTCCGCTTGGCTTCTATACAGTTATGGTTGATTGGTTCGATGCGTTCCTTGATGAAGAAGCACAGTATAACAGAATTGCAAGTGCCGTTGACAGAGGTGTGCTTGAAAAGGAAGATGAACTCCGTTGGCTTTACCCGAATATGACCGATGAGGAAATTGCTGACAAACTCGCACGAATAGAAGCAAACAATCAAGTAAATACAGATATGGCTCTTGAACGGATATTGACAGGGCAATAATATTGAACATCTCCCACGAGCAATGTTACCGACATAATTGTCGGGGACATTAGCGCAATACGGTGGGCGGTCTGATAAACGATACCGAGAACAGAAATGTTTTCGGTATTTTTTTGTGAAAAGGTATTGACAGTATTGACGGAATGTGTTATAATAGAGTTGCCAAAGAAAGAGAGGTAGGCAGAATGAAAGAAAAATTTGAAGCCGTATTGAATGAGCAAAAGTCAATCTGTTTTCAAAATACATCAATGTTGCTTGATATTGTTTGTGAACAGTTAGAAGCAAAATTTGGTATTGATGCAAGATTTGGCGGTAGGTCTATTTATGTAAACGGAGAGAGAATTTGCTCAGTTGAGGTATCAAAAGAAGCAAAGGATTGTGTTGGTCTTTACAGGTGGCATTTTGTGAAAGGGGTGCAATAATGAGGGTTTTGGTTGCGTGTGAGGAAAGCCAAGAAGTGTGCAAGGCGTTTAGAGCGAAAGGGCACGAGGCTTATTCTTGCGATATTCAAGAGTGTTCGGGCGGACATCCTGAGTGGCATATTAAGGGAGATGTGTTACCGATTATTAACGGATACAAAACACCAACGGATATATTTATTACGCAAGATGGATTTGCACATTGCGTTCCAAAAAGGTGGGACTTGATTATTGCACATCCTCCTTGCACATATTTGACAGGTGCCGGTGCTTGTAATATTCCCAAACATCCTGAAAGAATACCACTTGGATTTGAGGCTGCCGAGTTTTTCTTAAAAATATTAGGTGCAGATTGCGATAAAATTGTTGTAGAAAATCCACCACCGATGAAGCGGTTTAATTTGCCGAAATATAATCAGTTGGTTAGACCTTATATGTTTGGAGAAAGTAACAATAAACCGATTTGTTTGTGGCTGAAAGGCATTGAAGAATTAAAGCCAACAAATATCGTTGAAAAAGACAAAGACATTGTAAGGTGGGTGCATAAAGCAACAGGGCAAAAAAAGTCTTGCAGTAAATGGTATAATACAAATACAAGTCAGCATAGCAAACATCGTTCAAAAACATTTGAGGGCATAGCTGAAGCAATGGCTGAACAGTGGGGGTGATACAATGCAAAAATACATAATGGTAAAAGCGACAGAGGAATACCGAAACGAAGTGCGAAAAATGGCACACAAACA
>JAZQVQ010000046.1:0-2637 GCA_045631825.1 Eubacteriales bacterium
CTAACTCAGGTGACTTTGGTGCAATAATTACTCTTTACAATGCAGGCGTAATAGTTGGTATTGATAACGATGCAAACTTTGCACCTGATGCGAACATTAAGAGAAGTGAAATTTCAGCAATAATTAATAGAATTGCACTTCCCGATAGCAGAATAAAAGTCTAATAATAAATTCTGATAGAATCTGTGCTGCCCGTACCTTTGGTACGGGCAGTTTTTTGTTTGTAGATAATAATTTAAAGTAAGTATTATTTTTTGTAATAATTAGCGTATAGAATAAAATTGTGAAAGTGTATGCCTGTTTTTTGGTAATTTAACACGTGGTTTTGTAAATTTCCCAGTATTCTCGGCCGCGAGAAAAATACATAATAAAATTTAGGAGAATCTTATGAAAAGGTCGACTAATTTTCCGAGGTTTCGTAAACAGAATAATGAGTTGGATGGGTATGGAATATTTAAAGGAACTATCGGTGTTTTTGCGTTGCTTATAGTTCTTATGGTCGGTATAATATCCGGCATTATGTACTATTCCAAAGTGTATGTGTATAAAAGCTTTGGCGATTCACTTAAACATAGTCAGAGCCAGATTACAATGGCTCTGAATCAGGGCGTAGATTATCTGCAGGGACTGTCGGAAATGATATCAAACCTTGATGATATAAGCTCGGCTGATGTTCTTAATAAATTGTTGTCAAAGAGGGATAAAACTCTGTTTTCAAACCTTGGACTCAGGTTTGCCGATGGTGTTGAATTTATCGAAAATAAGGGTTTTATAAACGGAGTTGAACAGGAAGATAAAACAAATATGACTGATAATGAAAGCTCGGCAAGTATCGGCAAAAGAACCATATCCGTCATTGACGGTTCCCCTATAGTCAGAATTTTCGTTCCGGTCAAAAAAGGGGACGTCGTCGAAGGCAATGTTTATGGAATAATGGAAACAGAGCGGTTGTCACAGACATTTTATTACAGCGGATTTGACGGAGCGTGTGATATTATCATTTTTGAGGCGACAACGGGCGACGTTATAATGAATAACGGAAACAATCTTCCGCTTACCAATATGAAAATAGGCGAAATCGGACGAATGGGCAAGAGCTCGGCAAGCTTTTTTAAAGATGTGGGAAACGGCAAATCGGGTATGGTAACGCTCAGTACAACCACGGGGAATGTGGTGTGTGCCTATGCACCATTCGGGATAAGCGACTGGTATATTATGCATACAATTTCCGAGAAAAATCTGTTTGACAATTTAAATAAAAACAGCCTGCGTGTATTTTTGATTTTCGTATTGTGCGTTGCGATAATGTTTGTGTTTGTTGTCTGGATGTATCGCAGAGTTGAAAAGGTGAAAAACGATACAGACAGTGTCGCATATCAGGTCAATATGAGAGATAGGATATTGTCAACAGCCCTTGCCGATACCTCTATGAGAGTGTTTTTGTATTATCGTGGTAAGAATAAGCTTTCGGTTATGAAGGATGCAACAGGTTTGCGTCAGAATGAAGTGTTTGTAGAAAACGGACTTAATTATATTGCTGACTATGAACAGCTTGACGCCGATGATACACGTAGACTCCGTAACAGCTTTGCACTGACAGGGGCCAACGGAAATATAAAGCTTACAGTAAAATCAAACAGGACAAATCCGCCAACATTCTTAAAGTATACTTTTTCAAGCGTAAAAGATGCAGGCGGAGACGATGACGTAATTATATGCACGGCACTTGATGATACCGAGTCATTTTTGCACAATAAGCAAAAACTGGATCTTGAAACCTTCAGAAATACTGTTGTATCGTATAAGACAACTGGCATTGAGCTGTTTCTCGAAAGTAATCGCTGGAGATGTATGTGGAATAATGAGCCGGTGTTCCAGCAAAAAATTCAGACTATGGATCTGCGGAATAATTATGATCAGGACCTGAAGAAAATCATATTGCCCGAGATAAGAAGCTCCGAGAAACAGATTTTTGAAAAGCATATGAACAGACTGAGTTTGCTTGAGATGTTCAGAAGCGGTAAAAATGAAATTTCATTCGATTATTGCATAAAGACAGGTAAAGCATTTCCCGATGATTATGAAATCAGAATAATGGATATACATTTGCTCAGAGATAAACTTACAGATGAAGTCAAGGCTGATGTATATATAAGAAATGTCGATAAAGAAGAAGTCCGCAAGGCTTCACCCGATTCGGACCCCAAGGAGAAAAAGAGAGTCCTTGCGTTGTTGTCGGGGTATCTTTACGCTAATTATACCTTTATTGCCATGGTGGATTTAAATAATAATGCAGTAACTGTTGTTTGCAGTGATGGGGTGGCAGTGACGGATAAGCCGATGCAACAAAATTTTGAAAGTTTTGTGTCAAATTTCGCAAAACAGGTGCATCCGGAAGATAAAGAATTGTATTTATCGGCTGTAGATGCGAAAAATCTGGAACAGACTTTGAATGAAAAAAATGTACTGAATATTTCATACAGAAAAAAATCGTCACAAAATAAAGATGGTTATATAAAGGTAAATTTGAATGTAGCCTCTTTGCCCGGCGGAAACGACGGAGAAGTTGTATTTACGGAGTCACAGGCATAAGGGTAATTTGACGGCACATAGGCAGAAGGGAGCTTTTTTGTGGAA
>JAZQVQ010000047.1:0-4049 GCA_045631825.1 Eubacteriales bacterium
TGGTTGTCGGTGCTTTGCAGACTCGAAGCTGGACAGACCAGAACGGACAAAAACGTTACTCTACTGAGGTTGTTGCAGACGAAATTCATTTTGCCGGCCCAAGCACTCAGTCAGGTCAGCAGAATGACGGCGGAACTTACTATGGTGCAGAGCCTATGGATTCCGCAGCTGCATCGGTTAAGCCGACTGCGGCAAACTTTGAGGAACTCTCAACAGAAGACGATCTTCCGTTCTGAGTTTTCCAAAATAAAATTTTACAGGAGGTAATTTAAAATGGATAAAGAAATACAAAAACCTTTCCGTGCGAAGAGAAAGAAGAAAGTTTGTAACTTCTGTGCAGACAAATCCGAGTTCATCGATTACAAAGATGTCCTCAAGCTTCGCAAGTATATTTCAGAACGCTCCAAGATTCTTCCCAGAAGAATTACAGGAACTTGTGCAAAGCATCAGAGAGAGCTTACTCTTGCTATAAAGAGAGCAAGACACGTGGCACTTTTGCCTTACATCAGCGACTAATTTGTGTTTTGTATTTTACCGCACCCATCTGGGTGCGGTTTATGTTTTAAGGAGTATAATTATGTCAAAAGCACTTGAAATACAATTTAGTTTTGACGACGACTCAGACAAAATATCTCTCGGTTCGTCAAAGAAGATAAACATTATTTTTTCAAACAACTCACTTTACGATATGCAGCTGTTTTGCTGCGTGTCTCTCCCGTTCGGTCTAAGTGTATCAAAAAACGAATTTGACATAATATGTCCTGCGACAGGAAAGACTTATTACGTGCTGGATATAAAGCTTTCGGAAAATGCAAGGCTTTTTTACGACACATACTCGTCTGTTTTAAATGTATTCGATACAGTCTCGGGTTCTTCGGAAAACTACAGTTTTGATTTGACGGGGTGTTTTGATTGCAAAATGAATTTGTCCACGTTTTCAAGAACTTATGCACTTGAAACGGCACAGGAGTACGATGTGAAAATTTCCGCTTGTTCAAATAAAATTTCACGCATACTTTTAAACGGTTGTGAGATAAAATTCGACTATGCAGGCTGCATTACAACCTTTAAAGCAGTTTTTGCACAAGGGCTGAACAAATTAGACATTGAATTTTTCGAGCTACTCTACGAAAATCCGTCAACAGAATTTTTCCTGCCAAGTGGCAAAAAAGCAAGTATACCCTTTTTAATCGGCAAGTTCAACTGATTTATGTGAAAAACTTATATATAAGATTTTTGTAGTACATAGACGGATAGTGTGCTTTTTTTGAAAACACAAGCGGCGTTCTTATATGTCCGACAGAAATTCGTGTGCCTATATGTCTATATCCAAAAATTGCCGGAGGAATTTTTGTAACAATATCGTTTCCGTTAACGATTCTCAAGGTTTTGAAAACTCTGTTATTATAGGATTTTGCAAAGGCGACATTGCCTATCCTCGGGCAGCCAAACAGGTATGCTTCAACATTTTTATCTGGAAAATTATACTGCAGGTCAACTGCACAAAGTGCGGCAAGTGCAGCACCTCTTGAGTGACCTGTGACAACAATTTTACAGCAATTATCAGGGATAAGCGAATGTATTTTGTTACGTATATCCCTTTTTTTATATGTATCTATAAAGCCTGAATGTACCCTTATCGGTGAATCAAAATTGCCATAGGGTACTTTTTTCTTACAAAATCGCAGGTTTGATGCCCATTCATTTTTTGAATACGTTCCCCTAAATACTATCGTCACAACTCTGCCCGACACATTTATGCAATACTCATTTTCACAGTCGGAACAAATTGTTTGCCCGTTACAAAAAACAATTCCCCTGTCATATATCTGTGCAGAATATTCAAGCTCTTTCAATATTTGTTCGCAAAGCATACATTCACCCTTATTTATATTTAAAAAGAAAAGTGACGCAAACTTTCATTTTTACGTCACAAATTTAGTTTATATATTTTTATTGCTTTATAGCTTTGTAAGCCACATACGAAAATGCAATGCCGAGAAACGCTCCTGCAAGGACATCTGTCGGATAGTGAACATACAGATAAAGTCTCGAAAATCCCACGGCACACGCAGTTGCAATCAGATACCTGCCGATTTTTTTGTTCCACCAGAATACGCTAAATGCCGTTTCAAACGCCGCAAGTGTATGACCTGACGGAAAAGAATAATCGCTTTGTTTATCAACAATTAAATTTATCGCCGTGTTTACATCATATGGTCTTATTCTCGAAATACAAGGTTTTAAAACAATGTTCCCTATCACAAAGCCAAGAAGTAACGAAAATACAAGCGTTAGTCCAATCTTCCGTGTTCTCGCAATACCAAGCAGCACAAGTGCACATATGATACTCACAAGCCCATACTCGCACAGATATGTAAAGAAAAGCATTATCTTATCAAGCAGAGGACTTGTCAAGTTTTCTTGTATTACATCAAGAATTGTAATTTCGGCACTATTTAAAAAATTCAATTTCTCACGCCTTTTCCTTTAAATTGCGTTGCTTATAATGGGAAAATACTCCTTTTTTTCAACGCAGCAAACATCCCCTGCAACAACCTTTTGTTTATACAAAACCACTGTTGCAAGATATTCTTCATCACCTATTTTTGTTCCGTCGGGGAACGATGTGACTCTGAAAGTATACCTGTTTACATTTTTCCCTTTATATTTTGTAAGGTCAAAACCCTGCATCTGCTGAAGACCATTATACTTTTCCAGCACCGCATCAAAACGCTTTGGCACGCTCACCTTGCCGTGAGATATTGCACTTTCTTCAACCGTAAAGCCAAGCGACGAAAGAAATTTCACAATATCCTTCTCCGACGAAATTTTATCAAGCGAAACCGTACTGTTTACTATTTTATTGGCGTTTACATAAGAGCCTGTATCGGGCATCAAAAAAATTGCAAGAGACACGAGTGCAAAACACGCAAGCAGAGCCGATATTATTTTGACAGTCGAAGCCTTAAACGAAAAAACAAACACAAAAATCTCCTCCATAAATTTATAGTTTTTACTATAAATTATGACGGCACATTTTCTTTTATTCACAAGAAAATTCAATTATGTTTATATTCTAGGCTTTTTTCTTTTTACTTTCTCTTAAAGACACGAAAAAGCTCGACAGAATACCGGAGCACTCTTTTTCCATAATACCCGATTCAATATTTGGTTTATGATTAAATTCAAGGCTTGCCAAGTCAACAACACTGCCCAAAGCCCCTGCCTTTTTATCATATGCTCCAAAATATACGTTCTCAATTCTTGAGTTTATTATGGCTCCCGCACACATAGGGCAGGGCTCAAGCGTTACGTATATATCACATCCGCAAAGTCGCCATCCCCCAAGTTTTTTACATGCAGAGTTTATTGCAGATATTTCTGCATGACACAGTGCGTTTTTGTTTTTTTCGCGTTTATTTCTTCCGCCCGAGATAATTTTCCCATCCTTGACGATAACCGCTCCGACGGGAATCTCCCCGTTTTTATATGCAGTATTTGCTCTGCCAAGAGCTGCTTTCATAAACCTTTTATGCGTTCTCAGGTCTTTATCCGACACTAAAAAACACCTCCAGCAAGATTATTCTTACAGCATACAAAACTATCACAAACAAAACCGGAAGGCAAAAAATGTCCTTTACCCTGCCGCTTTTTATTCCGCTGTCGTTTTCCACGTCTGCAAATTCTGAAAGAAAATCGGCAATACCGTTTTTACGCACAACACAGTAAAGCCCGTAAATACCTACAAACGACACGAGAATACTAAACAGGCTCATAAGAAGCTCAACGGTGCTTTCCCTAAGTTTTTGCTCTGCAAACCCGAAAAGCACGGATATTGAATTATTGAGTGCATGTATAAGCACTGCAGTTTTTATATTCCCCGTAAAAGCCGTTACGGATGCGACAATCACGCCAAAACAAAAAGCATAGTTTATCTGCACGGGGTCCGTATGCATTACACCGAACACAACTGCACTTGCAACTATCGCAAAAACCGTACCGTGTTTTTTGAGAGTATTAAAAATAATTCCGCGAAAAACGTATTC
>JAZQVQ010000048.1:0-13695 GCA_045631825.1 Eubacteriales bacterium
AAAAATAAACAGCCGCACGTGAGCGGCTGCCAGTGATTGTAATGCGATGTTAAATCTTCAGTGCCCCTTTCAGGGGCTAAGCCAGTAGCAACTCCTTTTAGGGGTGAGCAAACCACCAGTTGAACTGGTGGTTTTGATTTAGTTATGCGTTTACCTTTTTGCTCTCAGCTTTCTTTTTGAAAATTCTGACAGGCTCACTACCGTCAACAATAACGGCTCTTGTTATAACCACCTTTTCGAGATTTTCTTCGTCAGGAACGTTATACATAAGCTTTGTCATAACAGACTCTGTTATAGCACGAAGTCCTCTTGCCCCAGTCTTACGTTCTTCAGCAAGTTCCGCTATTGCCTCAAGTGCGTCCTTCTCAAACTCAAGCTCCACATTGTCCATAGCAAACAACTTTTGATACTGCTTTGTAAGGGCATTTTTCGGCTCGCTTAAAATTCGGACAAGTGCCTGCTTGTCAAGATTTGACAGTGCAACTATAAGTGGAATACGCCCTACAAGCTCGGGGATAATTCCGTACTTTACAAGGTCGTGTGCCTCGATTGACTTTAAAACTTCACTTTTCCTTTTCTCCTGAGAGGTCTGTACAGCCGCCCCATAGCCTATCGTCCTTTTTCCCTTGCGGTTTTCGATTATTGTTTCAATTCCGTCAAAAGCGCCTCCGCATATAAAGAGGATATTCTTTGTGTTGATCTGGATAAACTCCTGATTAGGATGCTTTCTTCCACCCTGAGGAGGAACGTTTGAAACAGTGCCCTCAAGTATCTTTAAAAGTGCCTGCTGAACACCCTCGCCCGACACGTCACGGGTTATCGACCTGTTCTCACTGCGGCGTGAAATTTTATCAATCTCGTCTATATAGATTATTCCCTTTTCGGCAAGAGATACATCAAAATCCGCCGCCTGAATAAGACGCAGCAAAATGTTTTCAACATCCTCGCCGACATATCCTGCCTCGGTGAGAGTTGTCGCATCTGCAATAGCAAATGGCACTTTTAAAAACTTTGCAAGTGTCTGTGCAAGCAGGGTTTTTCCAACACCCGTAGGGCCTAAAAGAAGCACGTTGCTCTTTTGGATTTCGACGTCATCAGAATCGTTTTCCTTTGCCTGAAGAATTCGCTTATAGTGGTTGTACACTGCAACGGCAAGGGTTTTCTTTGCCTCGTCCTGACCTATAACGTATTTGTCAAGCTCTTTCTTTATCTCGGAGGGCTTAGGCAAATCTTCTTTTTCAATTGCGTCACCGGAAGCGTGCTTGTCGTCAAGGTCCATTTCCTCTAAAAGATTGTCGCAAAGTGCAACACAGTCGTTGCAGATATTGATTCCCTCCGGACCATATATAAGACGTCCAACCAGGGACTCGTTCTTTCCGCAGAACGAACACTTATGCTCGTTCCGGTTTTTTTCGTTAGCCATTATTTAACTTATTTAACCTTTCGTCAGATTCTCTTGTCTATAACCTTATCAATAAGTCCGTAATCTCTTGCCTGCTCGGCTGTCATAAAGTTATCTCTTTCTGTATCTGCCTGAACTTTTTCAAGCGTCTGTCCTGTCTGCTCGGACAAAATTCTGTTCATCTTGTCCTTGATTCTGAGTATATGCTCGGCGTGGATTTTGATATCGGTTGCCTGTCCCTGCATGCCGCCAAGAGGCTGATGAATCATAATCTCGCTGTTGGGAAGTGCAAGGCGTTTACCCTTTGCCCCTGATGAGAGCAGGAATGCTCCCATACTTGCTGCCATACCGATACAAATTGTTGAAACGTCACACTTTATAAAGTTCATGGTATCGTAAATTGCCATACCTGAGGAAATTGAACCTCCGGGGCTGTTGATATAAAGTGAAATGTCCTTATCGGGATCCTGTGCTTCAAGGTACAAAAGCTGGGCTACGACCAGAGATGCAGTTGCATCGTTGATTTCTTCGCCGAGGAATATTATGCGGTCATTGAGAAGTCTTGAGTAAATATCAAAGGAACGTTCTCCGTGGTTGGTCTGTTCAAGCACCATTGGTACAAGTGGCATAGTTAATCTTCCTTTCCGTAGTTGGTTTTGATTTTTTAAACTGTCTTATGCATTTAGTCGAATTTTGCGTTTTTGTGTTTTAAGCAAAGAGGTGCGTACAATTTTACTTGCACGCACACTCTCGGTAGTTTTCATCACTTTGACCTGCCGGCGAAATGCGTGCCGGCTGAGAACTTTTTTAGTTTTCCTTGTCTGTCTTTTTAGCAGTTGTTTTCTTTGCAGCAGTTGTCTTGGTTGCAGCTGCTTTTGTAGCTGTCTTTGTCACTGTGGTCTTAGCTACAGTTGTTGTCTTTTTTGCAGCGGTTGTTTTCTTAGCCGCAGGCTTTTCAGCCTTTTCTGACTTTTCATCAGCAACCTTTTCGTCTTCTGCCTTCTTGGCAGTTGTCTTCTTTGCTGCCGGCTTCTTCTTAGGCTTTTCTTCGGACTTTTCCTCACTTTGTGCCTCGGCAAGCTTTGCAAATTCGTCTGCAGTCATAGTCTTTTCTGTAATAACTGCATTTGTCTTAACAAGCTCAAATGCCTTTATGCTCTTGACATCGGCACCGAGGTCTTCAGCTGTAATTCTTGCCTTAACGTCCTCAACCTTCATACCAAACTGAGTTGCCATTTCATTATACTTGTTTTCAATGTCCTCGTCTGTTGCCTCGATGTTTTCTGCCTTGATGATTTCATCAAGAGCAAGCTGCTTTTTGACATTCAAAAGTGCCTGGTCTGCATATCTTGCTTTAATATCCTCTATCTTCATGCCTGTGTACTTAACAAGCATATCAAGACTGAGTCCCTGACTTCTGAGGTTGTAGTCGTATTCACGAACGAGCAAATCCTGTTCCTTGTCAATCATAACCGCAGGAACGTCAACTTCAACGTTTGCAATAAGAGCCTTTGTCAAATCCTCTGCAAGTCTTACTTCTGCTTCAGCATCGTGTCTCTTTTCTATTTTAGCCTTAATATCTGCCTTGTATTCATCGAGAGTTTCAAATTCCGATGCGTCCTTTGCAAACTCGTCGTCAAGCTCGGGGAGCTGTTCGTATTCAAGACCGTTAAGCTTACACTTGAACACTGCTTCCTTGCCTGCAAGGTCCTTTGCATGATACTCTGTGGGGAATGTAACATTTACGTCAAATTCTTCACCTATGTTCTTGCCGACAATCTGGTCTTCAAAGCCGGGGATAAATGCTCCCGAGCCAAGCTTTAACTTGTGACCGTCTGCCTTGCCACCTTCAAAAGCAACTCCGTCGCAGAAGCCCTCATAGTTGATGTCTGCTGTGTCGCCGTTTTGTGCAGCTCTGTCTGTAACAGCGATAGTTCTGCTGTACTTTTCACGTGTTCTTTCAAGCTCGGCATCAATTTCAGCCTGCTCTGTTGCAACAGTTATTTTTTCAACTGCAAGACCTTTGTACTGTCCCATTTTAACATCGGGGATTCTTATGAATGTGATTTTTGCAGTAATACCATCTTCTGCTTCAAAATCAACGTCAGTAACCTCAGGCATACCTGCTATCTTGTAAGGAGTCTGCTTTGCAGCCTCGTCAATTGCAGCGGGGAGAAGGTCGTTTATAGCGTCCTCATAGAAAACAGTCTTTCCGTAGAACTTTTCAACAAGACCTCTTGTTGCCTTACCTTTTCTGAATCCGGGAATGGATATGTTTTTTGCATTTCTCTTGAAAACTGCGTTTACTGCGTTTTCAAAAGCATCTTTTGCAATAACGATGTCCATTTCCACCTTGTTTGTTTCAATTTCCTTGAAGCTCTTTAAACTCATTTTGTGTCCTCCATTGTTCCCTGATTTTGGGAAACAGTTTTTTACAAAGTTATCTATTATATTGTACGATTATTTTTAAAATTGTCAAGACTTTTTTAAGAAATCACGATAAATTTTCTGTAAACACGTCTTATTTAAGCTCGTTTTTGAAAAATTCTATGCTTCTTTCGAGAATTCCGCCACGAAAAGCAATAAATGTGCCGTAATTTGTAAATGCGACGTTCTGGCCGTTTGACCTGTTCATTCGTGTAAGCACTTCTCTTTCTGGTAGCATACAGCCTCCGCAGTGAATGACAAGCGAGATGCCCGACAAATCCTCGGGGAAAGAGCCTCCCGAAGAAAACCGCAGATTGAGGTTCTTTTTTGTGTACTCGCTCAGCCACTTCGGGATTTTTACGCTTCCTATATCGTTGCATTGTCTGTGATGCGTACAGCCCTCGGAAATAAGAACAGTGTCTCCGTCATTAAGAGACGAGAGCTTTTTGACACCCTCGACAGCGGTCTTTAAAAAGCCTTTGTATCTTGCCATAAGAATCGAAAACGAAGTAAGAGGTGTTTTTTTCGGTACGATTTTTGACACATAGTCAAAAACCTGACTGTCGGTTATGACAAGCCGTATGTCATCACCACTTAACGTTTTCAGTGTTTTTTCAAGCTGTGTTTCCTTTGTGACAACTGCAATAGCCCCTGCATCTAAAATTTCACGAAGCACCATTTGCTGAGGAAGAATAATTCGCCCCTTTGGTGCAGATTCGTCTATTGGTGTTACCATTACCACAACATCGTCTTCTTTTAGCAAATCGCCGACAATAAACTTTTGGTTTTTGAAATCCTTTGCAAGAGTACCTATTTTCCCCTTTAATTCGTTTATATTTTGCCCTGTCAGAGCACTTGCAAAAAGAGCATTTTCCTCATTCTCCAAAAGTGCAGAAAGCTTATCTGCATCAACAAGCTCGCACTTGTTGAACACCACAAGATAGGGAATATTCTTTGCTTTTAGCTGATTTTCAATGTCCCTGTCAAATTGGGTTTTACCCAAAGATGCATCAACTACAAGCACTCCTATGTCCGTTTTGGACAGAATCTGCATTGTTTTTTCTATTCTCTTTTGTCCGAGCGTGCTTTTATCGTCAAGCCCCGGCGTGTCTATTATCATAACAGGACCTAGCGGAAGAAGCTCCATTGCCTTTGAAACAGGGTCTGTCGTTGTTCCTTTGACGTCGGATACCACCGCTAAATTTTGTCCTGTCACCGCATTTACAAGACTTGACTTTCCGGAATTTGTACAGCCGAAAAAGCCTATGTGTATTCTTTCGCCCGACGGCGTACTGTTTAGTCCCATAAAAACTCCTTGTGTTTAATATTTTTCGAGTATACTCTCTACAAACTGACGAAATTGTTCCGAGAGATTGTCGGGGCTTACAATTTTAACCTTGTCCCCGAATCCGCATAGCCAACCGAAAAACTGCATACTTACATCGACCTTGCACCGCACCTGAAATTTCCCCTCGGTATCAGATTTGCAAAACACGATATCCCTGCCGAAGCGGTCAATTACCGTACCGCAAAGACTGTTGTCAAACTCAAGGCAGACGTTGCTTGTATTCCCGCCAAACATGGAAAAAACTCTTTCCGAGTATCTTGCAATATCGGCTTTTTTGAATACGTCCTTGCCCTCTCTTGCGTTTTTTGTGATGCTTATGTTCATCATTTTGTCAACACGGTAATGCCGTATGTCGTTTTTTTCGTGGTCGTATGCGATAAGATAATAATTCTCGTCGTCCCAGTGCAGTGAAAACGGACTTACTCTGTACAGTTTTCCGTCGTGCCGAAGTATCCGTTCCTTGTCGAGATTGTAATCAAAATACTGGAAAGTTATGCTCCTGTCCGAGCTTATAGCGTTGTGCAGTTTGTCAACATTATAATATATACTCTCATTCATACTCTTTATTCGGTTGGTCATAAGAGTCTGGCGGGAGAGGGCGTTTGCCTCGTGATTACTGCAAAGCGTTCCAAGCTTTTTTATAAGCAAATCAGACTTTTTCTGAGTTATAAACTTTGAGCCTTCAACCGCATCTACAAGCAGTTTTAATTCCGATAGCTGAAAAGGGCGTGATGCAACATAGTACCCGACTCTGTTTGCTTGCTTTACCGTCTCAATATCGGTCCCGAAAACTCTAAGACACTCTATATCATCATACAGCGATTTTCTCTCGGTACTTATCCCAAGATGCGACAAATGCTCAATTATATCGGTAATCGTGACACTGTGCTGTTCGTCTGTGTTTTCGCACAAAAATTTATTTATATGGATAAGCTTTAATTTTTGCCCGTAGGATTTTGACAAAGCTTTCACCCCTTTATGTCTTATACTTATATTATACACTTTATTGCCGTTTTTTCAAGAGGAAATTTACAGGTGTATTTATGTATACAGGTATACAAATTAAATTTATGTATATTTTTTCTTTTACAACCAATAATAAACAAGGAACAAAACATAAGCAAAAAGGGGAAAAGTAAAATGGCGAACGTGTTTATAAGAACGGTTATACTGTATGTTTTGCTTGTGCTTCTTATGCGACTTGGCGGAAAACGTGAGGTTGGACAGCTTGAGCTTAGCGAGCTTGTCACGGCGTTTATGGTTTCAGAACTGTCCTCGATGCCGATAACCGATAACAGCGTCCCCTTGCTACACGGTATTTTACCGACAATAACGCTTCTCTGCCTCGAGGTTTTCCTGACGTTTCTGTTTATCAAGTCGCACCTTATAAAGAAGTTGTTTTCGGGAAGTCCGCTTGTCGTGGTTGAGAATGGTCTGCCAAAAAGCAAGGCACTGACCGAGGCAAGACTATCGATAGGCGAACTTATGTCGTCAATACGTTTTGAGGGTTATACCTCTATAAATCAGATAAAATATGCAATTCTCGAACCCAACGGAACACTCAGCATTATCCCCTTTGCCTCCGAACGACCGCCAAGCGTACACGAGCTTTCGTTAAACGTGACAGATACAGGTCTTGAGCATATGCTTGTATGCGACGGAAAGCTCAACAAGACAATGATGAAAAAGCATGGTATAAGTGCAGAGTGGATATACGACCAGTTGAAAAAGCACGGCAACGTGCCTTTGCAAAACGTATTTTATTTAGGACTTGATGACGACGGAAACGTAAATATCATAACAAAGGAGCAGACAAAATGAAATCTGTGATTTTTTCGGGTGTCATTATTGTTGTCGTCATAGTGTTTGTGACATTAAACACTATATTTCTTGACTCCTTTTTTTCATCGGTTGAAGATTTGCTCGACAAGCTTCCGCAAAGAGCACAGGAGCTTGAAAATATGACACAAAGCTCTAAAGAAAAGTATACAGGTATAATCGATGATGCCATTGACAAATGGAAAGACAAGGAGATTTATCTCAGCGTAGTTATAAGTCACTCTCAGGCAGGTCAGTTTTCAGATACACTTCTGCCCTTGAAATACTATTTTGAATCTGAGGATTATAAAGCATTTTGTGCAAATCTCGAAATGGCAAAGAACATTCTTGAAAGAATACGGCAAAACGAGAGTATAAGCATAGGTACAATTTTTTAAAATTCACAAAAAAAGCGGGAATCGAAACCCGATTCCCAAAAACTTTTTTATGAAATTAATTCATAGCGTTGAGCTTAACAGTAAACTGGCTCTTTTTTCTTGCAGCTGTATTGATGTGGAGAGCTCCCTTTGATACTGCTTTGTCAATCTTGCTAACAGCTTCCTTGTAACAAACAAGTGCTGTGTTCTTGTCGCCTGCCTCAACAGCCTTTTCAAACTTCTTTATTGCAGTTTTAAGACTTGTCTTGAACATTTGATTCTGAAGAGTTTTAGCCTCTGTAACCTTAACACGCTTTTTAGCGGATTTGATGTTCGGCAAAATGTTCACCTCCCTGCTTTATGTATGCAAAAAACACACTAATACATTTATTCTATGATATTTTACCACGTTTGTTTGAAAATTACAATACCAAATTAACATTTTTTACAACTTTTTCATCATTGTCGCAAATTAAGGAGGAAAAATGAAGGATTTTAGTGTAAATTCAACAGTAAGAACCGACCTTGCAAGTGAAATTCGTGAACACTGGCGAACTGCCAACGGCTACGAAATACCCGGAACAAGCTATGAAAGCACCCTTATAAATAATATTAAGGTGGAAAATCTCGATGTGCTCAATAAGCAGGCAAGTGAAATTTGCAACAAGCCTGTCGGCAGATACACGACTATAGAAATGGGCAGAATCGAAAATCTTGACGTAGGCTCATTTGATACAGTTATGCAAACGTGTGCAAAAGTCATTTCTTCGTTTTTACCGGAAAAGACAGATGCAGAGCCTTTGTGCCTGTTTGTCGGGCTTGGCAACAGAAATATTGTTGCCGATGCGGTAGGGCCTATGTGTGCCGACAACTTTGTTGTGACAAACCACATTTACCAGAATAATCCCGACTTGTTTTATTCATTAAACCTTACCAGAACCTGCAGTATTTGTCCGGGCGTTCTTGGCAAAACGGGAATAGAGTCAAAGGATATTGTAAAATCCGCCGTTGACAAAATAAAGCCGTCGTTTGTGATTGTAGTAGATGCCCTTGCGTCAAGCCATCTTGAACGGCTTGCAACAACCCTTCAGATATGTTCAACGGGGATAAATCCCGGCTCGGGTGTCGGCAACTCACGAAAGGAGCTGTCTGAAAATACCCTTGGAGTTCCGGTTATAGCAATAGGTCTGCCGACGGTTGTTGATGCAAGTACACTGTGTATGGATATTCTTAAAAACGCCGAGGGTAGCGATGATGCCCATTTTGCCGACAAAGCCGAAAAGTATATAAGTCCGTCATACAGAAACTTTTTTGTCACACCGAAAGAGACCGACCACATCATAAAGGACTGCTCAAAGCTTATAGGATACGCAATAAATCTTGCTCTGCACAAGGATATGACAAAGGACGAAGTTGACGAGCTTTTAAGCTAACAAAAGTTGCATACCCTCAAAAAAGCGTGAATATAATTATTGTATGACTTTTATGGAGGGGATTGGCTATGATTTATGAAAGACCAGGCGAGCGTGCCCGGCAGGCAGACAGGGCAAGTGACGTAAACAGTGTGCCTTCAGGTTCGATAGTGTGCTACGATATATCAAGTATACCCACCTTTGCACCCATAAAAATAAATTCGAGAAAAATAAATAAAAAATTAAGACGGGCAAGACGTCGCACACGTGCAAAAAAGACCTTGAAAAAGCTTTTTGCCTTTGTATTTGTTGTTGCAGGTGCAGTTGTTCTTTTGTATCCCGGAGTATACCAAAACCATATCGCTCCTGTACAGCAGTTTTTAAGCAAAGTCTCTCAGAGTCTTTACGCTCCCGTACAAAACAGCGAGGGCGTATCTTACGAATACATTAACAAGGGCACTTTACCATCGTATCTGACCCGTCCCACAACTGTTTTTGTAAGTGCCGACGAGGGCGACGACATATCGGCAATTCAAAGCCAAGTTTCCGACATTCCCGATGACAAGGCAACACCCGTTTCAAATCAGGACGGCGGAAAAACAGGCTCCGACGGACTTGTGTTTTATCCTCTTATCGAAAAAGACCTGTCTTCAAAATCGCCATACTTGCTTACCAATCAGACAAACTACAGCGTTGACACACAGGATATTCTGGATAAACGTGTGCCTGCTCTTTCTAACTTAGTACAAAGCGAAAATCCGCTTGTACTCATTGTCCACACCCACGCAACAGAATGTTATTCACAAAGCGAGCACGACAGCTATAATTCCCAAGAACCAACACGCAGTGATGATACCTCGCAGAATGTTGTACGCATAGGCTCTCAGGTTGCGAAAACGCTTGAGGATTTTGGAATAGGCGTCATACACGACCAGACTCTGCACGACAAAGCCTCGTTTATAAATGCGTACTCGCACTCGTATTCGGCGGTAAAGCAGTATCTTGAAGAGTACCCGAGCATAAAATTTGTCCTTGACATACATCGGGATGCGATAACGGACGGTCAGGGCGGTAAGACAAAGCCCGTCACAATTATAGCAGGGGAAAAATATGCACAGATTATGTTTGTTGTGGGTACCGACCAGAGTAAAAAGAGTCATTCGGGCTGGAAAGACAATCTTTCACTTGCATTTGCACTTGAAAACAAGTTGCATAAAACATATCCATCGCTTTGCAGAAAGACAAATTTAAGAAGTGTGTCCTTTAATCAGGAATTATCAAACGGATACCTGCTTGTTGAGATTGGCTCTCACGGCAACAATCTTTCCGAGGCACTTCGCAGTGCCGATGCTTTTGCGGTCGCTTTGAGCGGTCTTATAACCGACAATTTGCAGATGTGATTTGAAAATACAAAAGGAAGTGTAAAAAATAAGAGTTTTCTTTCATTATTTTAATAATTTTCTGGTAAGCTTTTTAATCTTTTTTCTCATACTGTCATCAATTGCCCTTATAACAAATCTTGACAGAGAGAATGGATTTAGAGGGTTTACACTTGACCTTTCGCAAGGCACATTTATCTTTTTCGGTCAGGAGTATTCTTTAAGCAGGAATTTTGCAAATGTTTTTACGGCACTGTTTGATTTCAACAAGGTGTTTGTAGGGGAAAGCGGTTTAAATCTTGTGCGTGAAGTCTTTTCGTTTATCCCAGAATTATGCGTTGATGCGGTCAGCATAACGTTTGATATAATAAATTCGTTTATAAAAGCGGGAACTTAAATTTTTTGAGGTGAAAAAATGAAGGGAATTTTAAAAAACACGGGGATTTTTCTTTTCGGGGCAATCGGATACGGGCTTTGTGAGATTATTTTTCGGGGGTATACCCATCCGTCAATGCTTGTTGCGGGAGGCGTTTGCTTTTGCAGAATATGCCATACCGAAAAAAAGTATTTTTCGCTTTCAAGGTATCTTCGCTCATTCAGTTCTGCGGTTTTTATAACAAGCATAGAGCTTATTTTCGGGTGCGTCTTTAATCTTATCTTAAAACAATCTGTGTGGGATTACTCCGACCTCCCTTTTAACTTTATGGGACAAATATGCCTTAGGTTCTTTGTCATCTGGTTTGCTTTATGTCTTTTCATAAGTCGGATTTATGAGTTTACTTCTTCAAAAATTAAACAAATTTGAAGTTTATATTCTATAATTTGTTAAAAATTAGTCAAATAAGCAGGATGTGGATTAAAATTTGAATTTTTGTGTTGACAGAAATTCAAAAAAGTTGTATAATTTCTCCATTAGTATAATTATTGTAAAGTGGCTTAATTTTTTGCTAAAGCCATTTTATAAGAACAAAATAATTAATACAATTATATAAATATACGGAGGTATTATTATGAGCAGAATTTACAATTTTTCGGCAGGCCCCTCAATGCTACCGCTTGAAGTTCTCGAGCAGGCTGCAGCAGAAATGATGGATTACAACGGCAGCGGAATGTCGGTTATGGAAATGAGCCACCGATCACCTGTTTATGATGCTATTATCAAGCAGACAGAAGCAGATTTCAGAACGCTCATGAACATACCTGACAACTACAAGGTTTTGTTCCTTCAGGGCGGTGCTTCAACTCAGTTTGCAGCAGTGCCGCTTAATCTTATGAAAACAGGCAAGGCTGACTATGTTGTTTCAGGTCAGTTCTCAAAAAAGGCGTTCAAGGAAGCACAGAAGTACGGTGATGCAAAGTGCATAGCGTCATCTGAGGACAGAACCTTTGCTTACATACCCGAAATTACTCCCGATATGGTAAGAGAAGATGCAGACTATGTTCACGTTTGCTACAACAACACAATCTTCGGAACTGTTTTCCCCGAAGTACCAAATATTGGAGACAAGATTCTCGTTGCAGATATGTCCTCTTGCATTACAAGCGTTCCCGTTGATGTTACAAAGTTTGGCGTAATATACGCAGGTGCTCAGAAAAATATGGCCCCTGCAGGTCTTACTGTTGTTATTATAAGAGAAGATTTGTTAGGCTTTGCCCGTCCCGAAACTCCTACTATGCTTGACTACAAGGAAATGGCTGACAACGATTCTATGTACAACACTCCTCCCTGCTATGCAATCTATGTTGCAGGTCTTGTTTACAAGTGGGCACTTAAGAACGGTGGACTTGAGGCTATGAAGAAACGTAACGAAGAAAAGGCGGCTATCCTTTATGATTACCTCGATTCTTCAAAGCTCTTTAAGGCAACTGCTGACAAAAAGTATCGCTCAATTATGAACGTTTGCTTTGTTACAGGCGATGCTGACCTTGACAAGAAGTTCTGCTCGGAAGCTGCAAAGAACGGCATGAGCAACCTCAAGGGTCACAGAAGTGTTGGCGGTATGCGTGCATCTATCTACAACGCAATGCCCAGAGAAGGCGTTGAAAAGCTCGTTGATTTTATGAAGGCCTTTGAAAAGGAAAACGCAAAGTAATAAGAATTGGAGAATAAAAATGTATAACATACAATTACTTAATAAAATCGCAAAGTGCGGAACAGAAGTTTTTGACGACAACTACAACGTTGATGTAAATGTTGAAAATGCCGCAGGTGTTATGGTTCGTTCCGCTTCGATGCACGAAAT
Source organism: Eubacteriales bacterium (assembly GCA_045631825.1). GTDB lineage: Bacteria > Bacillota > Clostridia > Oscillospirales > CAG-382 > UMGS1387. The sequence goes on from JAZQVQ010000048.1 coordinate 12,407, forward strand.
GGATTTGCCTGAAAGCCTGCTTGCAATCGCAAGAGCAGGTGCAGGCGTAAACAACATCCCGATTGACAAGTGCTCGGACAACGGCATCGTTGTTTTCAATACTCCCGGTGCAAACGCAAATGCAGTTAAAGAGCTTGCAATATGTGCTCTTCTTCTCGCTTCACGTAAAATCGTTGATGGTATAAACTGGGCATCTACTCTTACAGAAGATGTTGCTAAGGCAGTTGAAAAGGGCAAGGGAGAATTTGTAGGTCCCGAGCTTTCCGGAAAAACTCTCGGTATTATCGGTCTTGGTGCTATAGGTGCACTGCTTGCAAATACCGCAGTAAATCTTGGAATGAAGGTCTATGGTTATGACCCGTACATAACAGTTGATGCGGCTTGGCGTCTTTCAACTTCCGTAATACACGCAAAAGAGCTTTCAGATATTTTCGCAAACTGCGATTACATCTCAGTTCACGTCCCCTCAACTCCTGATACAAAGGGTATGATCTGCGAAAAAACCATCGCAACAATGAAGAACGGTGTGAGAATCATAAATCTCGCAAGAGCTGACCTTGTAAATGCAGCAGATATAAAGAAAGCACTCTCCGACGGAAAGGTTGCAAGCTATGTAACCGACTTCCCGACAGAAGAAACTGTCGGTGTTCCCGGAATTGTTGCTATTCCTCATCTCGGAGCTTCAACTCCCGAATCTGAGGACAACTGTGCGGTTATGGCTGCAAACGAGTTAAAGGCTTATCTCGAATATGGCAATATCACAAACAGTGTAAACTTCCCCAATGCATTTATTCCTGTTTCTTCAAACAAGAGAATTGCTATTTTCCATAAGAATGTTCCGAGTATGCTTTCCCAGATTTCCACTATTCTTTCGGATGAAAAGATTAACATTGAAAATATGGTTAACGGTTCAAAGAAAGACAACGCTTACACCCTTATTGAAGTAAGCGGCAGTGTGTCCGAGGAACTTCAGAACAAGCTCTCTGCTATCGAAAATGTTATGAGAGTCAGAGTTATTGGTTAATTCTTATATAGCAATCAAATACATTTGGTGTACAGGTACACCAAGCAAGGCGTCCCGGTATTTTGGGCAAACGAGTATAAGTTTAAAGACAGAAAATTTTATTTTTCTGTCTTTTTCTTTTTCCGGTGAGTTATACTATCAAGTGCAACAGTAAATAAAAAGGGAAGCCCATATAAATCCATGGTATAATGTAATTGCCACAAAACAAAAACCAAGGAGGATTTATATGAGCTACAAACATCTTACCATAGAAGAACGCTGTTGT
>JAZQVQ010000049.1:0-2136 GCA_045631825.1 Eubacteriales bacterium
CAAAAATAAACAGCCGCACGTGAGCGGCTGCCAGTGATTGTAATGCGATGTTAAATCTTCAGTGCCCCTTTCAGGGGCTAAGCCAGTAGCAACTCCTTTTAGGGGTGAGCAAACCACCAGTTGAACTGGTGGTTTTGATTAAATTTAACTAAACAGTCTGAGGCTTTTGCATGTTGTAAAATACACCCTCTTTTGCTACAAGCTCGTCGTACGTACCGATTTCACAACAAACACCGTCCTTGATTACTGCAATTCTGTCAGCATTTTTAATTGTTGAAAGTCTGTGTGCAACAATAAATGTTGTCTTATTCTTTGACAAATTGTTTATTGCAGTCTGTATTTCTTTTTCTGAAATAGTATCAAGTGCACTGGTGGCTTCGTCAAAAATGATAATGTCTGGATTGCGGATTAACGCCCTGGCTATCGATAATCTTTGCTTTTGCCCGCCGGAAAGGTTGGCTCCAAGTTCTACGAGCGGAGTGTCAATTCCAAGCGGCAGCTTTGATATAAAATCGGAGAGCAGTGATGCATCAAGTATTTCCTTTAACTTTTTGTCAGAAACACTGGTTAAACCATAAGTTATATTTTCCTTTATTGTTCCGGTAAACAAAACAGTGTTTTGTGGAACAACAGCAAGATGTTTGCGGTATTTGTGAAGGTTAATTTCAGTAATATCATTTCCATCTATACTTATCTTACCGGAATTTGGAAAGTTAAATCCTAAAATAAGATTCATAAGAGTTGATTTTCCGGAGCCTGATTCGCCGACAATAGCGATTGTTTCGCCGGCCTTGACGTGTAAATTCAGCCCACACAAAATTGGTTGGTCATCCTTGTAAGAAAAGTGAATGTCTGAAAAATCAAATTCTCCTTTGATTTCGCTCAGTGCCTTTTTCCCTGAATTATCCTCGATTTCGTCAGAGGAAAGTATTTCTCCGATGGAGGATATTGATTCAAAACCTTTTGTAATTATCGGTGTTAAACCAATTACAGTTGATACCTGCGTTGTCAATGTTGAAAAATAAGACTGGTAAAGTGAGATATCTCCGATTTGAATGTTTCCCTTGAATGCAAGATACGATGAAAAAGCGAGACAAAGAAGTTGAAATAATTGAAATACAACCCACGAGGAAGCTCCGAATAACGATTGAATAATATCAAGTCGATAACCTGTAGTTGCTGACTTGTTTAGTATATTCGTCATCTTGTTTATCTCACGGTTTTCAAGTGCGTGTGCTCTGGTAATTTCTGTCATTTGCACCATATCCATAAGACTTGCACTTGTTTGCTCAATGTTTTTGCGGTACTCGCGGTTATTGGTTATCATTGATTTTTTGAATAATTGAACAAGAAGTGCTGATGCCGGAATTGATAACAGGAAGAATGTGAAAATTGTGAGGTTTTTGGTTATTACAATTACCAACGCCGTTGTGAAGTTTATGAGTATATGCGGTATGTTGTTTATCAATTGATTAGAAAGTGCCTGAACAGTTTCAACATCACGCATGAGCTTTGATTGAATACGTCCGGATTGCATTTCCTTGTGAAAGGGGATAGACAATTGCTGAAGCTTTCTGACAAGTGCACCCCGAAGTCCTAACTCAACCCGTCTCATAACTTTGCTTTGAAGCTTCATTCGCATTACGTTTGATGGAATGTTAAGTATAATGAGTAACACGACAAGCGATATATTAAAAACAAACTGTTTAGTCATATCATCAGGCTTATATGTAACAAGGTTTATAATGTTTGCAGTTGTAATCGGCATTACAATATGGGGCAGAGTGGCGATAACATAAAATATAAAGGACAGCAACAACTGACCGGGATATTTTTTGTACATCCTGAAAAGAATTTTAAGTGTACTTTTTGAGTCACCCGAGTAGTCACGAATAAATTGTTCTTCGAGTTTTTTTGCTTCTTCTGAAGTCAGAACCTTATCAAAGGCAGGTATCGGACGTTTTTTGCGAAATCTGCTTTTCTGCATAAACATAACTCCTTATACTCTGAAAACGGCGGCAATTTGTTTATAATAACTCTACTTTTTTGGCTATTTTAGCACAATGTTTGTTATATGACAATACATTTACAGAATAAACAGTATTATTTTTCCATATTTTAATTCAATGAATTTTT
>JAZQVQ010000050.1:0-4261 GCA_045631825.1 Eubacteriales bacterium
CTACCTGGAGAGCCTGCCGTGGCGACCCTTCGACGCAGAATGGTAACAATAAAGATAGACAAGAAAGCGCGTGACTGTTGACTAAAAATCTGGCAATTCTTTCTTATTAAAAAGCGAGCTCACAATGAAGTGAACCCAAAAGTTTAGACAAAAATTAAATATTAAATTGTTTGCGAATGAGCTCGGTATTGAACTGGGCTCATTCCTTTTAGTTTGAGAGAGATTCTTTCGTTGTTGTAGTAATGTATGTATTCTTCCAACTTTTCAATGAATCCCCTAGGGGATTCAAATTTTTCACCGTAATACATTTCAACTTTTAACCTGCCGAAGAAGTTTTCCATTATACCGTTGTCCATACAGTTTCCTTTTCGGGACATACTTTGCGTAATGTTGTGTTCGGCAAGAAGTCTTTGGTATTCGGCATGTTGGTACTGCCAACCTTGATCGGAGTGGAACAGAGGTCGTGCATCGGCTGGGAGCTTCTTAAACAATCCGTTTAGCATATCTCTAACTTGCTGAAAGTTGGGACTTGTGGAAATAGAGTAAGATATAATTTCGCGGTTAAACATATCGAGTACTGGCGAAAGGTAAACCTTTTCATCACCAATCTTAAACTCCGTAACGTCAGTAGTCAGTTTCTCAAACGGCTTATTTGCATAAAAATCTCTATGCAGCAGATTATTCGCAACCTTTCCAACCTCTCCTTTGTATGAATGGTATTTCCCATTTTTGCTCTGTTTTCCACGCAAATTGAGAGATTTCATTAGTTTTAGTACTGTTTTGTGGTTAATTTCGCAACCTTTTACTTTCAAAACAGCACAAATTCTTCTGTAACCGTATCTTCCCTTGTTCGCGTTGTAGATTTCCAAAATATCTTCTTTTACGCTTTTGTATTTGTCGTTACCTTTTTGTTTTAGATAGTAGTAAAATGTACTTCTTGCTATCCCGGAAAGCTCCAACAAATCTTTCAGCGGATACTTTTGCCTTAGTTCAGCAATTATGAACGCCTTTTCCCGTTCTTTTGCTCGTCCGCAAGAACTAAGGCACTCAGTTTTTTTAAATATTCTATCTCCATTCTGAGTCTTTGGTTCTCGGCAATAAGATCTTCTTCGACCTTTCGGTCAAGCTTTGGTGGGCGACCTTTTTTAGAGCCGCTTGCTTTACAAGCCCTGCCTCCTCTTTCTTTCATTAGACCTTCGGCTCCTTCTTCTAAGAATATGCGTTCCCACCGTTTTACTGCGTTTTTGTAGTTATCTTCTTGACCTTTGGATATATCCCAATACTTTCGTACTGTTTCACAATAACCAAGGTGGTGTTCTCGCATATCCATTATAACAGATATTTTAAATTCTGGCGAGTAGGTTTTGAATTTTTGTCCTTTTTTTGCCATAAAAATATGCACCTCCAAAAGTGTCTAACTTTTGGGGTGCATATCACTCGGGACTTCTTTTTTTTACATCATCACTTTAAACAGTTTAAAAATCAGGTTGGTAAGTATGCACGAAATTATTCCGAAAGACGTCGGTAAAGCAAACGCAACAAAAGTCCACTTTACGCTTTTTGTCTCCTTATACACCGTCACAAGTGTTGTCGAGCAAGGCCAGTGCATTATACAAAAAAGCATCGCACAAACTGCAGTTTTTATTGTCCAGCCATTATTTGCTAGAAGCTGTGAAAATTGAGCCATATCCCCTATTTCACCCAAAATTCCTGAGCTTGTGTAAATCATAAGTGCTATGGGCAGGACAATTTCGTTTGCCGGAAAACCTAAAATAAAAGCGACAAGCAAAACTCCGTTTAGTCCCATAAAGCTTGCAAACGGATCGAGAAAATCGCAGACGTATTTTATCAGTGACACGTCAAATACCTTTATATTTGACAAAACATATATGACTATGCCCGCAGGAAATGCAACCACCACCGCCCTTGACAAAACAAAAATTGTTCTGTCAAATATACTTCTTACTATCACTTTGAAGACGTGCGGTCTGCGATAACGTGGAAGCTCTATTGTAAATGCACTTGTGCTTCCTTTAAGCAAGGTTTTTGACAAGACATAGGACGCTAAAAGCGACATTCCGATGCCTGTAATTACTGCAAGCACAAGAATCAATGTTCCAGAAAACGTACCTTTTCCGCCTACAAAAAACATTGTAATCATAGAGATAAGAAATGGGAAACGTCCGTTACACGGAATAAAACTATTTGTAAGTAACGCCACAAGTCTTTCCCTCTCTGAGTCTATAATTCTGCATCCCGTTACTCCAACGGCATTGCACCCAAAGCCCATACAGGTGGTCAGTGCCTGTTTACCGCACGCGCGGCAGGCACAAAAGCATCTATCTAGGTTAAATGCAATTCTCGGAAGCAGTCCTATGTCTTCAAGAAGCGTAAACAGCGGGAAAAATATTGCCATAGGCACAAGCATAACTGACACTACCCATGCCATAACTCTATACGCCCCGTGGACAAAGACGTCTGTAAACCACTGTGGCATCCCGACATTTTGAAAAGCATTCGATACAAAATCTTCTATGCCGAAAAGTACTTTCGATAAAATTTCCGACGGATAATTTGCTCCCGTAACCGTAAGCCAGAATATACACGCAAGAATAATTATCATAACAGGAAAAGCCCAGTATTTTCCAGTCACAACCTTATCTATTTTATCACTCAAATCCTCTTTCTTGCTTTCTTTATGGCTTGACACGCTTTTATATATTTCCTCACATTTTCTTACAGTGCTCTTGGTTACGGCATCTGAAATTTTCTGTGCATCAAACCCAAGCTCTGAGAGTTTTCGTTGTTCTAACGATATACACTCCCAAAGCTCTCTTTGCTCTTTCTCGCCCACAAAACTATACTTTAACGCACTTTCAATTATTTCATACTCCCGGCAGAGTGCTTTTACCGAAAACCATCGGTTATCTGCAATTTTACATTTTGCAAGGCTCCGTTGTATCGCCTTTAACGATTCTTCTATCTCGGGTGTGTATCTTACCAAATCCTTGTTATGTATATTTTTACGCATACACGTCTTTTGTATTATCGGTAAAAGCTGTTTTAGCTGTTTTTTGTCGGTTGCATTTATGTCAACACATTCAAGTCCTGTAATTTCAGAAAATTTATCCGTATCAATTTCAAGCCCCTCTTTTTTCGCCTGACTTGCAAAGTTTACACATACAACAACCTTTTGTGTTATCTGCGAAAGCTGAAGTACAAGCATTAAATTTCTTTCAAAGCATCCGGCGTCACATACTACAACTACACAGTCACAACCGCCAAAACAGATAAAATCCCTTGCCACCCTCTCTTCCTCGGAATGAACGTTCATAGAATATGTCCCCGGTATATCGGCTATTGATATATTATAGCTTTTGTCTTTTATTTTACCAATTGCCGTATCAACGGTTTTGCCTACCCAGTTTCCCGTGTGGCGTTTAAGTCCGGTCAGGTTATTGAAAACAGTGCTCTTTCCGACGTTGGGATTGCCCGCAAGTGCCACGAGAAAATCCTTTTGTCTGCTTTGGCTTATTTTTTCGGACGATTTAAAAAACAAATCTTGTCACCCCTTGTAGACAGTTTTAATACCATAGTATTAAAACACGACTATAATTGTCACAAAACAGTCAAAAAGCGAAAAACTGAAAATACAGTTTTTCGCTTGCAAATATTTATTTTATGCTCTCGCACTCAATGGTGTCTGCGTCTTTATTTCTCAGTGCAATAAGTGCACCACGGACTCTGAAAGCCGTTGGGTCTCCAAGCGGGCTCTTTGTGATACAATTAACTTTTGCACCCTCAAAAAAGCCTATTTCTTCAAGACGTATTTTCATATTAGATTCTGCGGAAATTTTTTTGACAACCGCACTTTGTCCTACCTTAAGTTTTGACAAGGTCATAACCTGTTTCCTTTCAGTTAAGCATATCCGCAAGGTTATTTTATGCCTCTTTAACGTCTTGTGTTACTCGTTTTGGCAATCTCATTATGCAGATACATAAGTGCCTCGGAAAGCCCGCCAACCTTGTCGATAAGCCCTATTTCAACAGCCTTGTTGCCATCTATCACACTTCCCATATCGGTTGCAAGTTCATCTGTTTCAAGCATAAGCTTTTTTAACATTTGCATCTGTGTATTTGAGTGATTCACTATAAAATCACATATGCGTTCCTGCATACGCAATAGATACGTAAAGCTTTGCGGAACTCCTATTACAAGCCCGTTTGTCCTGACGGGGTGTATCGTCATTGTCGCTGACGG
>JAZQVQ010000051.1:0-16259 GCA_045631825.1 Eubacteriales bacterium
ATAAGTTTTATAACAAGTTTCGGAAGTATTTTCGGAAGGTCTTGAATAATTACTTCAATAACTGCTTGAATAAAATCTTCGATAACACCCATGCTTGCATTTAATACTTCATCACTAAACGCAATTTCAATGACCGCTTCAATAATTTTAATAATCAGTTTTAATAACGGCTTTATCAGTTTTCCTAATGTTTCACTTGCCGAAACAACAGATTCAATAAGTGTATTTATTAGTTCTGGCAACATTGAAATAATAGTATTCACCAAATCTTCAAAATTATCTTTTACAACTGTTTCTATGGCTTTCTGAATTGTAAGTATTGCCTTTAATAATTCTTTCCATCCGCCCGAAACAATCCAATTAGCAATGCTTTGAATTATTGAACTAACAACCTTTGACAAACCGCTTGCAATAGTATTTCCGTTCTGATTTATATATTGAGCGATAGATGTTATAAGCCTGCCAATAGAACTGATAATGCTTTCAAATATTCCAGATATATCAGTAAAGTTTATTGACCCTAAAATACTGCCGATAGTTTTAATAATAGATTCTACTGCGGAAGAAAAGAAAGCAGGAAGTTTCGGAAGTGTTTCGGCAAAAAATGTCAAAACCATATCTTCAAACTTCAACAGGTTATTAAGTGCATCATCGGGGTTGAATTGAATAACATTTGTAAATACATTTCCGATTTTAGAAAATACATTTTTAATAGTGCCTGCCACTTTCATGAAAGCATCACCGATTCTTTTTGTCGATTCCTTCACCAATTTCACAACAACTTCAAGCGACTGTTTTTCAATTTTTTCTTCTTCGCTTTTTTCGTCTTTCTTTATTTTTACAAGCTTCTTTGCTTCATCTTCCTTTACATTCTGGATTTTATTTGAGTAATAATTATTGACTGCAAGGCGGGCTTCTTCTGTAAGTTCTTCATTTTTCAGAACTTCATCACGCTCTTTTTCTAACTGTGCAACTTTCATCAAAACTATCTGTTGCATATAGAATTCACGGATTCCGTTTTTCTGTTCTTCCGTGAGTTCTTCATTTTCAAGTTCTAAATCCCTTGCCCTTTCAAGTTGTTCAATTCTCTGTGCAAATAATTTATCCTGCCATTCACCCTGCAATTTTGCCATTCGCTGACGAAGTTCGGCAAGTTCCTTTTCTTTCTTTGCCCTTTCTTCCGCTAGAAGTCTTTCTCTTTCTGCGTTTTCTTCTGCTCTTTTTACTTCTTTTGCCTGATATTCTGCTTCATCTCTTCTTAATTCTGCAAGGTATTTTCTTCTTTCAATTTCTTCTTGTGTCTGAGCATAAATAACCTTCTGTGAAGCAGACAAATAACTTAAATCGCTTAAATAATCATTAAGAGCCTTTAATTCGTCTTCGGTAACAGTCCATAAATAACTTTGTATATTTTCTGCTTTTTCATTACCCTTAAGCGATTTATAATATGCTTCCATACTTGAAGCAAGTTGTTTTCCGATAATAGTCTTATCTAAATAATCATTAAATTTATTTATTATTAAAATTCCCTTTTCATAGAACCCCGTCCAAAACTTATTCCACATATCAGAACTTGGTAAAGTGAATTGTCCGAGTGCTTCCTTAAAATCTCCCTTTATATTTTTTAATTGTTTTGAAGTGTCCGCAGTCGCACTAGATAACCCCTTGAACTTTTCGCCGAGGATTTCTATTGCCTTTCCCTGTTTAAGTTCTTCTTCTGTGAGTCCCTTTAATTCTGCATTCTGTTGACCTAATCGCCCGATATTTCCATTAAGTGTTGCATTTAATTGAGTTATTGCAGTATCGAGTGAAATACCCATACCAGCAGACATATCCATAGCAACAGACATTATCTGCATTGTTTCGGCTTCAGTTCTTCCAAGCGACACTAAGTTTGTCATCATAGGTATAAGTTCTTCGTCCCCATAATTAGACACTCTTTGCATTTCGCTTGCAAACTCTTTTAATGCTTTTGAACTTGCACCGGAAATAAATGGGTTGTTACTGATTGCGGTATCTAATGCCCTTTCTGCTATAACCTGGGCTTTATAGGCTTCTGTACATTCATTGATCGCTTTCCCTACATCTTTTGCGAACTTGATTACTGTGCTAAATGATTTTGTTAAACCACTCATTGCAAGAGTAACATTTGCAATAGAGCCAACTAAACCCTTTTTGCCCAATCGGTTGATATTATCGGCAAGTTTATTAGAGAACCCCTTAAGCGATTTCTCCGCTTTATTCATTCCCCTTTCAAAATTTGAAACGTCTGCTTCAACTTTCGTTTTTATAGAATAATCTTCGCCTGCCATTTTTCCACCTTCCTATAACAGACACCGCAAAGCATTCGGGTCAATTGGTACATCTCTACCCGGAACGGGTCCGCCCTTTTGTTCCATTTCGTCCGGGTCTTTTCCCCAGACCATACAAGCAATATAGATCGCCTGATTTTTTATTTTCGCCTTTTCTATTTCATTCTTTTGGTCTATTAAAGCCATTATCTTTTTCGGAGTGGATTTCCAAAAGTAGTCCTCACTCAAACCCAATAACAAACATTCTGTCAAAAGGAATGAGTAAGGGAATTCATTTATTTCGCTACCTTCTCCGCTTTTTTTTCTTCGTCGGGTAAACTTCCATAGAGTGCCATTGCGAATTTTCCGCTAATGTACTCAATGTCATTCAGTCCAAATTCTTCAAGTACATTGTCTTCTGTTACCCCTTCTTTGTCTACAAGTCCGATATAAACTAAGTGTGGTAATGTCTGGAATGGCTTTTCCTCTACTTCCTTCTGTAACTTCAAAATGTTTTTAATACCGCCATACTCTTTTTCAAGTATAGCCCAAGTTTTGAAACCATAACGAAGTTCTCGCTCTTTACCCTGAATTTTAATTGTTACAGGTTCGGCTTTTACCTTTTCCAATTCTTTTCCCATTTTTCTTTTTTCCCCCTTATAAAAAAAATAGCCCCGCAAGGTGCTTTTAGTTTACACCATACGGGGCTTTTAGTTTACACCATACGGGGCTTTTTAGCAACGTTTTAATTATGACAGACTTGCGTCAATCATTGGTGTAACACCTACTCCGTTGTTGTCCTTCAATCCACTTGTAACAGAAACGGCGGTAATTGTACCTAATTCTGTTTCTGCCTTTGTAAATGTAATTGTTGGTGCCGAAGCAGTTCCACCAAATGCAAGTGTACCCTTCATTGATTTTCCATCATCGTCAGTAACAATTATTGTATCACCTACGATTGCACTTGACTGTGCGAATGTGAAGCTCTCTGCACTTCCCTTTGAACCTGTCAACACAAGGTTTTCGCCTGAAAGTGAAGCAGTTACTGTTACTGCAGAAGTAGAAACGCTAACAGATACAACCGGAGCATTAAACCAATTTTCAAGCAGACTTGCAGAAGCGGTTGGGTCATCTGTACGAATATGTGTACAAATTGTTCCTGCGTCCTGTCCGTCCGGAATGAACTGTGTCTGCGCAAACTGTGCAGTTACAGAAATATGCCCGAAGTTAAGGCTTTCCTGTTTTGTTTCTCCACCTGTTTCAGGTACTGAGAACTTACCTTTTGCATACCAGAAATACTGATAGCGGTTGTTTCCGTTGCTATCCTTTCCGGCAAGCCATACACGGAAACCAACTGCAACATCTGGGCTCTGGTCGAGTACAGTTTCTGTTGTAACTCCGTTTGCCTTTCTCATACCAAGCAACATTGCGAGAACATCCGGGTCTACGTCAATCATTTCAAGACTGAGCTCGGTATTTCCACGATTTGAAGCAGTAAAGAACGGACCATTGTCTGCATAGTCTACTGCAACATCACTGTTTGGGTTTACAGTTGCGTTAACTGCTCCCTTCAATGCAATCGGTGTGTCGTAAGTAATTCCGCTAGCAGTATCTGAAATAACTCTAGCAACAACTACATTATCCAAACCGATTTTTGGTGCTTCGTTTGCCATTTTTTTCTCCTTCTAAAAAAATAACGTTATTTATTTTATCAAGAGAAAATTTCCCTTGTAAAATACATCACTCTATGGCGAACGTTATCGGCTACGTCCTGAACTTCCCTGTTGTTTCTGCAAACAAAAAAGTTTTCTTTCATAACCTCTGCAACTGTCATTCCAATTGTTGAAGTTGTCGCATAATTTTTCAATGCTTTTGTAAATATATGTATCTGGACCGAGATCGCATTAGCCAACGGCATATTGTCTGCAAACTCTAAGTCGCTTTGATTGTCGTCCAGATAAATAATGCAAGGAAAATTTTCCACTGTCTCCGGATATGCGTCAAACACATTTTTTGTAATAGCCTGTATTCTTCCATCACCTAAAACAGTCTTATATATTTTCTTCGCATTAACCATATAAGCCAACCTTTACGGCTCCCGCCATAATCTTTTTTATCGTTTCCATACTCTTTTCTGTCGCAGGCTTCAACCAAGGTCTTGGTTTCATTCTGCTTGTCCCATACTCCAAATATGCCCCATAAGGTGGGTCGTTTATTACACTACCAACATAGCCCACTAAATTATTTTCGTCTACCTGATATGTAATTGACCTTCTTAAAGTTCCCGTATCTACCGCAGGTGGATTTCCCGGAAGCGATGGGTGGTGTCCGTGCTTTCCATAGGTCTTTGTAAAATCTACCGAAGTATCCCGCATTTCTTCCTGGGCTTCCCTCTGGATAGTTGCACAACATTGGGCGATTGATTTCCCTAATTCTGTTTCCACCTTCTGTTGCGTCATTCTGATTTTTTTCAGAAACTCCGCAACACTTTTTTCATTCACCTTCGCCATTGTTACCACCTTCATCGTCCGGCGGTGTCGGTTCTTCCGCTTCTTCATTCTCAACAGGTACAAGCAACGCTTCACTATGCACCCGCCATTCATTCTGTGGGCAAATATTATAATATTCCACCCTTCCGTCATTATATGTTACTCTCGCACGATTTCCCGCAAGCATAAAACTTGACTTTGTATAAAAGGCTTTTTTCGTGTGAGCCGTTTTCTCATTTATTCCGTACAACTCTATCTGCTCTCTTGTAAGAGTATTCGGTTGTACATCTGCCATAAAAGAATCAATCGGTGTAGTAAAACTGTATTCTTTTATTTTTGTTCCTTCATCATTTGTCGTTACAGATAATACGGCAATATCTATTCTCGCATTAGGGTAATGAACCATTTTATGCCACCGCCTGTTTTCTGTAATCAATAAGCATAGAGCAAACTTTACCAGATAAACCACAATCTGCCATTGAACTGTTTGCACCACTATCACCAAATGTTGTTGACTGTCCGCCCTCTGAATAACTCTTTATGCCTTCCGCATTATTCATTTTAATATTATACGCTTCTGCACACGCAATCAGACAAGCAGAAACAATATCATATGGTAAACTTTCGGGGCTTCCTTCCTCATAACCTAAATCGCCCGGAAGGTAATATCCGCTTACGTAATCAACTTCAATTTCGTATACACCGGATACGGGGTCGTATGTCATACCCCTTGTATAATACATTCCACACCAACCAAGCCCACGGTATAAAATACCGCCCATTGCATATTTTGGTATGAGCTTATAATCGGTAATTTCAGTGTCCCCGATTGTAACCTTGCTTACACTCTGAATAGGTTGATTGTCGAGTAATAACAACTGATTATTGTTGACGTTATGCACTTCGCTATTTTCCTTCCTTGCAAGCGGATAACCTAAATAATTCTCAATCATTGCCGAATTCTGTTTTATCAACATATTGAGTAAATCATTCTGTGTATCGCCTGTTATTCCTAAATAGGTCTTAAGGTCTGTCAAAGTACATAACATCATTTTTCTGTCTTTCCTTATTTCTTCGCAATCGAAGTAATGTAAATAATGAATGCAGAAATTGCACCGAGAATACCGGCTACAAGGGCAGGAATCTTCGCAATTTCTTCAACAGTTACACCCGCAAAAATCAACCCACCACAACAGATCGCAATGAGTACAAATTCTACGGTCTTTGTAATCTTGTTATTAAAAAATGCCTTAATCTTTTCTAACATACTTTACCCCCATTAAAGTCCTGTCAATGTTACGACAACTTTTGCCATTCCGTCTTTGCCTTCTGTCGGCTCAATCTCAATTGGCTCTGTGTAAGTAGAAGCATCAATCGAAACGGCTTTTGAAGTTTCAATTTCGGGAATGTTTGAAAGTGTGATTGTCGCTTTCTTCATTCCGTCCTTTCCGCTTGTTGGTGTAACTTCAACGGGTTCGGTATAAGTCGAAACATTGATTGTTGCAGTTTTGTTATCATCCAAATCTGCGGTAACAGGAACTGAACCACTCGCCACAATTCCTTTTGGGTCAAAATTACAATCTCCGAAAACTACATCGGCAAACTTTGCACCCGTTACCTTGATATATTTTTCCGCACCATTAAGGTCGACATAATAACCTTTTACAAGGTCGCTTGCTCCGTCGGCTTCGAGTGTTACAAAGTCGACGAAATCGCCGTTAGAAGTGGCACAAGTAACAACCTTGATTGCAGTTCCTACTGTGCCACCCTTTACCATTATGAGTGCAGAGCCAATTCCTATACGGTCTTTTGCGGTTGTAATATCTCCCGCATAGCCAACCATATCTATTACTTGACTTCTCATAATTTCCCCCGGATTTAGTTAGGGTCTTTGATTGCGTCACCAAGAACGCATGAAGCTTTTGTTGCTCCTGTAATCTTGATATATTTCTTGCAACCACTAATGTCAACTGCAACGCCGACATCAGAACCAGAACCTGCTTCTGTACTTGCTACAAGTGTTGCTACATCTTCAAATTCACCATCTGAAGTGTCGCAAGTTACCAACTTAATAGCAGTTGAAGAACTTCCACCGATAGCAATAGCGATAACTGTGTTAAAGCCTGTGCGGTCAAAAGCAGTTCCCGCATTTTTCTGATATTTAATCTGGTCTAAAATCTTACTTCTCATTTTAGGTTTCCCCCATTATTTAATTTTTAAGGCGGGTTTTACCCCGCCCCTTGTTTCTTAACTATTCATTAAGAAGGCTGTGAAAGGCTTGCCTTAACGAATGCTTCTGGGTATTTAACCGCAAAGTCGTGTTCTGTAACAAGTCTTACAAGTGTAAGGTCGTGCTGGAATGCAGAAATCTGATTTCCGTTTCCATCTGCGAATGTTCCTTCACGGCTCATTTCAACAGAAATGTCATAACCTACACCCCATAAGAACTGTGACCAATCACCTACCCAGAAGTCGGCAGTAATTGGCGAACCACTTTCGTTGTAACCAACTGTTGAAGATTCGATAACTTCATAGCCCTTAAGTTTTCCTTCGTCAAGTGAAGGGAAAGCAAATGGACCCGAACTGAATGCGAGGTCTTCAAGCCAAGATTCGCCCATAGGGTTCAAAAGCCATTTTACATTTTCCATAGGAATGTTTTTCTGCTTCAATTTTGCGAGCATTCCTGTTGGTGTCTTAAGACTAAGAGCAGTTCCGCTTGTAGGGGCCCAAGTCTGAACACCTGTTGTGTTCTTCAATCCAAGTGGAGTATGTGCAGTTCCTGTTCCATTAAGGAATGCGTCGTCAAGCTCTACCTTTGCATTTCTCATAAGGTCATCTGCAATCCAACCATCAATGCCTACTGCATTATAGCGGAGAAGGTCGTTAGAGATTGGTGTAAGTGAAGCCAACTTCTTTGCCTTAAGATTGATTTCGCCAAACTCTGCCTGTGAAGCAGGGATTTTCTGTGCTTCACCAATCCAATAAGCAGAAGCCTTATCAGTCATTTTTGGAATAGAAAGGTTGCCATTTGGCATTGGTACTTTTCTTACACCAAGTTTTTCAAGAATTGTATTTGCATACAAAGCCTTGATATAATCAGGTGAGAATGCAATTGGTACTGTAAATCCACCATCAGAAGGTACAGAAGCAGTAAGTGTCTTCTGACCGAGAACTGCGTGCAGAGCCTTTGAGTTAGGATAAAGCTCTTTTGCAACCTTCAATGCTTCATCAGGTGAAACCTGTTTAACATTGATAGCATCCTTGTCATTCATAGCCTTAAGGTATGAACCAATCATTTCGTTTACAACAGTTGTAGAAGTTTCCTTCTTCAAGCCCTTCATTGCATTTTCTGCATTAGCCTGCTCAAACTTCAAGAGCATATTGCCGTTTTCTTCAAGAGCCTTTTTGTTGTCTTCCAGAACTTTTGAAACTGCTTTTTCTACTGCTTCGTTAAACTTCTTTTCATCAGCAACGTTAGCAACACCACCCATTTCTGCGAGAATAGAAGCCTTTGCTTCTTCTACGCTTTTTTTGCTTCTCTCATCAATGAGATTTTCCAATTCTTTAGTTGTCATTTTCGCAACTCCTTAAAATAATTTTTCGGTTCTTCCGTTTTTATAAAATCCGGGTAAGTCCTTCACCCTTCTTTTATTTTAGTTTAATTCCCTTAGTTTATTTCGTCAAGGTTTATTTCGTCTTCTTCAATGGTGATTTCTTTCTCATCATCAAGTTGCAGAATATTCAGATCACTATTTGTTTTTTCAAGTTTCTCTGTCTGTTCTTTAATCAACTTATGACAATTTGCAATCTGTCCTTCAAGTTCCTTGATACGCTCAATAGGGTCAATCATCATTTTCGCATTTTCGTCCCCGAATGATTTAACCGCCTGGGCTATTGCGTCTTGATTAGCCGGAACGGTTACCGCAGAGAATTCGAGCAACTCCCATTCATTCACAATTGCTCCGCCTGTCTCTTTGTTCGGTACTGCGTCCATCGGAATAAAACCAACAGAAACCGCATTAAGCATTCCGGTCTTATAACAATGGTATGTAAAATCGACAAGTTTTGCCTTTTCGCTCGCATACTCTCTTTCGCTTGAAAGTTCTTCAATTGTCGGAAAATATACATCACAATAAACCGCCTTGCCCTCTATACCCCAATTCTTTGGTATTCCAAGCGGATATTCGTGGTAATTATGAAATCCCAAAAACTGCGGGTTTTTTTTGAAGTTCTCGAAGTTACAACCTTTCGCAATCAGAATGTCGCCGTCTCGGTCTACCACTTCGCTTGAAATCTTAAAACGAACTGTTCTTTCTCCAAGCTCTTCTGCCTTTACATTAAATATTGCCTTTTTCATTTTCTTTCGCTCCTTCTAAAAGATTATCGGTGCTATCGTACATCTACAGTTGCAGACAT
Source organism: Eubacteriales bacterium (assembly GCA_045631825.1). GTDB lineage: Bacteria > Bacillota > Clostridia > Oscillospirales > CAG-382 > UMGS1387. Next base: position 9,197 of record JAZQVQ010000051.1, read on the forward strand.
TTCCCGCACTTCCATTCGGGTCCAACGGGTAAAGCATATTATCCACACCACCGTCAGTATAATTCTCTACTTCAAATGTTGCGTCTATATCTGCTATTATTCCGTCCATTTGTAAATGGCTTTCTCTTGTTCTATCATCAAGAGTTGCAATCCATTCTTTTCGCTCTATTCCTGTTGCCTGATATGTCGCCAACTGACCGACATTTACGCTAGAACCTGTTTCAGTTCTCGCAATCAGATAAGCTCTTGTGTTAGAAAGTTCTTCAAAAACTTCCCTCGCACTTTCCTGTAACTGCTTTTTTAAGTTTCCCATACTTTCGGTAGTTCCTTCTGCAAGGGTCTTTCTCAACTTTTTAAGCAATTCCTTTTTCGTTGTCTGATTCAATTCTGTACTTTTCGCAAGTCCGTATTTTTCAACCCATTTATTAAATGCATCATTTTCAATAATTAAATCAGAAATAACAGTTATGTCCTTCTTTCCTTCCAGAGCATTTTTTGCAACTTCCCGCCCTGCGTTCATACTCTCTAACCAACATTTAGCAAGCCCTCTCTTTACGGCTTCGTTGCATTCTTTCTGGAAATAATCATTGCACAAATTATTTACTGTTGTCTCGTTTACTTCTTCAAGGTTCCCAATCTTTCCCAGAATATCTGTTGCCTGTTTTTTTGCAATTTTCTTGATCGCAGAAATAAAAGAAGGTTCACCCCTTTTCGCTTTCGTGTCAAAGTCTGCCCATATTTTACTATGCCATTCGTCCCGTTCTTTTTTCTGATTAAGAACTCGCCCCACACTTCCTTTCAAGGCTTTTTTTTTATCCTCGTCTTCGGTCGGTTCTTCTTCGGGTTTCGGTTCTTCCTCTGGATATGGGATTTCGCTTAGGTCGAATTCTTCGCCTACGGGAACAATAGTAGCCCCTACGGGTACAATATAATGCCCTTCGTCCGGCTCCGGATTTATTCCAAACTGTTCACAGAACTGCTCTTTTGTAATACAGGCATTCTGTACACCAAATTGATAAATACGCAATTTAAGTTCTTTGTCCTCGATAATCTGAACATCGTGGCGACAGATAATGTCGTCATATTCATTTAACAACTGATTATTCAGAACTCGTTCGAAAAATCTCAATCGTGGTATAAATACATTTTTCTGCGCAAGGTACAATGAACTCTCAATAGTCGCTCTATTACTGTTCTCGACAATTCCGAATGCTTCCGGCGGAATCTGATAATGTTGCAGACATTCGTCACGCAGGAATTTTCGGCTCTCCACCATATCGAGCTCTTTCGGTGAAATGCCCAGGGGTTTCACGTCCATAGCACCTGTTAAAACTGCCGGTTCTCTCGCCTTCCTGAATCCGCCTATTTTTTCCATAAGCGATTTTTTAATTTGATTTGCGCTTACTTCGTTACCCTGAAATCCTGTAACAACATAAGGCGGTGTAGCATCATTAAAGAAAAAATTTTTTTGATATTTACTTGCGTATTCGTCTGTCTCCAACTCATCGGCAATGCCTTCACTCATTCCCTTGCCATTGCCATAAGGGTCATTAAGGTCTACGTCCTTAAAATAAACGAAATCATCTGCGGGTACTGTAAGAACTACTCCGCCCAGACTTCCATAAGGTGTGATATGATAAAAATGATTGTTTAATGTCGGCTTCTCTAAAATCCACGCTTTTGGTATTGGAAGCAACGCAATAATTCTTCGTGAATTTTCTGCCCGGACTTTCAACCAACCACACTCGCCAACAAGGTCGATGTATGCGAATGTCATATAGCGAAGTGTCCACCCGTCCAACTCTGGAAATGTAGGGCAAGGGTGGTCTAATAAATCATAGAGTTCGTGCTCCCCGATAACTTCTGCATTATCTCGATTCTTTCTGTAATCGGATTTTTTATAGAGCTTTAATTCTTCACTAGCACAAGTTTTAGCAATATATCGAACCGGGTCAAGCCTTGGTGAATTGCCATACAGTTTTGGCATTTCCGCACTCGCCCGATTAGGTGCAACGCTCCAACGTCTTCGGATTTGGTCTATAAGGTTCATTGTACAATTCCCCCAATTGTCATATATATAATTTTATACAACACATTGGCGGACTTTGCAACCTTTTATTATTTTATCAATCCTAAATATAGCTTGCCTTTGATTTTATAATCATAAATCGGGGCTAAATAAGTCAACTGCAACAGAATAGCGGGGAATAACGCTTCTTTTATTCCAAACTTTTGTTCAAGTTCATAACTTGATTTGTCGCCCTTTTTCAGTTCTTCAATAATCAGATCGCACCACTTAATTGTCTGCTCTGATTTCTTCAACCCCTGATTTCCGCTTCTTTTCCCTTTCCCCATTATCACATTTGCCCCCTTTATTGATCGCTTTCATTCTTTCCATTTCGGCTTTTATTCGGTCAATTATCGTTTCATCAATTACATAATACCGCCATAACCAATGTATAAATTTATGGGTTAAATTATTACAAGGTAAAAAATAATCATTCAGAACCTTGTAATGTTCCTCGTTCAAATCTTCATGATGTAAACTCCAACCTTTATGAAGTTTATGCAGGGTTATTTTATCAATTCCCCCGCACTCTTTTTTTTTCTTTTCTTTATGGTCCTTAAACGCTTTTGTATTTCTAAAATTCCGTTTTATCCTCTGTGTTTCGTTCATACCCTTTTTGCATTATCTCCATATCTGTTTTTAATATCCGGATTTCTTTTTCCTGGGCTTCAATCTCTTTTTTAAGCACATAAATTTTAACATCTGTCTGTCTTTCTATTTCTGACAACCTTGTATTATATTCAATTCCGAATGATAACATTATACCAATTAAACAGAATATCAAACAAATTAAATATTTCATTCACTCTCCTTTAGTTCTGGAAATACAATTTCTTTCCAAGCGATAACACAAACAATCCTGTGTTTTGGATTGTTAGCGATATGAAATTCAAAATCATAAGCGTCATAATATCCGTCAGAAATATGTACTTCATCATCACCGCTAAAATGATACTTTAATAAAACCTTTTCTTTATTCTTTGGCATATATTGTTTTGAGATTTCTCTCTTAGGACTTACCTTGCTTTCAATTTCGTGCCATTCGTTCGCCTTGTTATAGCCGAACTCTGCACCTGCAAGATAGGCTTTCTGCATACTGTCATAATCATACTTGACAAACTTATAACCTCCGATTAAACCCGAATGGTCTTTTGTCCATTCTTCTGCTTCTTTCTCAAACATAGTTACTCCTTTACTTAAAAATCTGTGTCTGTGAAGTATCAATCAATTCAGAACGCTCAAACTTTGGAAAGTTATAATCAATAGGTTTATCTTCCGAATTGCTTGTACTTTCAGTCGTACTGTTACATCTAGGACAAAGCCAATATATACCACCACCTGTATGCTTACATCTAAGCATTTGCATACTACAATTAAGACATTTCATTTCTCTACCTCGCTATGTTCCCTTACAATTCTCATTATCTTTTCATTTTCGGGGTCATTTACAACTATCAATGCGTTATAAACTGTCTTACAGTTAGGACAGGTAATTGTTTCCATAGGTTTCATTTCTAAACCCCATTTATGATTGCATTTTTCACAAATTGCTCTTACTGTCATTTCTCCACCTCGCTTAAAAATTGCTTTATTTCTGCAAAAAGTTCATCACGATATTTCAAATCGCTTTCGGTAACACAAGGGTCGTAATAAACTGCATAAAGTTTTTTAATTATCTCGGTTGCTTTGGCGAATTGCTTTTCAAGTTCTTCAATTCTGTTCAACGCATTTTTCAAAGTTTCTGTATTATCTGTTCTGATTTCTTCTGTCATTTTTTCATCTCCTTCTGTATTCGTTGTATGGTCTGTATAAATAACTCCATAACATTGTCTTGTTCAACATTGTGTTTTTTCGCAATCATATCAACAGACACCCCAACGGCAATACATAATTTCTTTATATCTTCTGTCATAGTTTTCCCCCTAAAAATCGCAGATAAACAATTTTAAGCCCCAATCTTTTCGCTTCGTTTCTTTCCCTTCTCGCTCCTGGGCTTGTTTCCCAACCTTCCAACATTGCAATATGCGTACAACCACTAAGAGCTTTTAAGTCCTCTTTCATAAAATCTTCGTAAGTTGCATCCGGGTTTCTTTCCAGAACAATAGCAGACAGATCGCACGGGTTTACAACCTCAAACCCACACGCTTTGTAAAAATCCTCTCCCGCCTTGAATGTACGTTCATAAACTAACTTGTCTATCCCTGTCATTTTTCCTGATAAATAAACTGTTTTCATTCTTTCAACCTCATTTATTAAGGGCGGTTTCCCGCCCCTTTCTTTTATTTCTTAATAGGCTTTAATTCGATATGCTCGGCAGTAACAAATACTCTTGAATATTCTTTGCCTTCTTCGTCCTTCCACTTCTTCTGTGAAAGTCTACCAACAACCCGAATGCCACGACCTGTAACAAGTTTTGTTTCAAATGCATTAGCCATCTGTCCATAGATTTCTACATCAAAAGAACTGATTTTTTCTTCTAATTCTCCGTCTGCACCCTTTTCAAATCTTGAACTTGCGATTTCAAATCTTAAACCATTAGGAATAAATTTAAAATCCTTTGCAATTTTTCCTTCCAGAATTAAACTGTTTAACATATTCATATTAAGCCCCCTTAGCTTTAATCTAAGTACATAATATATCTTAACACTTTTTATGTCAACACTTTTTGTAAAATATTTTTATTTTTTTTAATAGCACATATCATTACGTTTTTCATAGAAAGCAAGGCATAAGCTATCCCCTTCATCGGGCGACCTTCCATTGTGTCTGTTCTTAAAACACGATTTTGTTGTATCACTTCGATTGTCCTTCGGCTCCAACTGTTTCTGCCCCTTCGAGTTATAAAAATACTGACGCTCTGCCAGATCCTCTAACAAGGTTTGTGATAGATATTCTTTCGGTATGTAGATTTCCTTTAATGGCAAGTCAAACATCATTTCAGAAGCGCAATTTGCGTAAACATCTGGATTGTCCGCCCTTCCCCCGAAATTGACCGGGACCACATTTGCACCCCATTCATTTAATAAATCGTATACACCCTGATTGTATCCTATATCTATTTTTATCAAGATCGCAGGATTACGCTCTGCCATTTCCCACGCAAGCCCCGCAACCTCTTGTGTATTAAATCCGTGTACCTTCTGAATATCCAGAACTGTAAGCCCCTTCCTTTTTGTGATAACTGAATTATCATTGCCAAATCGTGCAACGTCTATCCCGATTTCAATAGCACCTTCCTGGGCATCCGGGGTATTTCTTCCCTCGTCTGTTGTATCCATTACATCAGAAACCAACCAAACGGCATTTGTCTGTTTATTTCTCGGATAACCTAAATAAACGTGCTTCGCTTCGTCCTCGTCCCTTTCCAATAATGTTTCGTATTTTTCAAGCAAGTTGTCCGGATAAAATGGATTGTCTTCTGCCAACGGCTCACACTTTGTTATAAGCCATTCCGGTTTCGGATTGGTAACAAACTTTTGTGTAATCGGGTCATTTGTGGTATTAGGGTTATAAACTGCCCATATCTCTGCTTGGTGTTTCTCCCCTTTGTAATTCCATTCCTTGCGGATCGTGGCTTCCAGAGTATCCCACGTTTCAAGGCTTACCCCGTCCGCTTCTTCAATAAATGCGATTGTATAACTATCAAGAGATTTTAACTGACTGCTTGTAAAATCATTCAAACCATTAAATGTAAAGTAACTTCCATTTGTTGTATTCCTGATATAATTCTGTGTAATTTCAAAATCTGTATAGCCTAATTCCTCAATCTTTCTGCATATTAAAGAATAGCTACTGTCTTTTATAGATTTCTGAACTGTACGCAAGCATATTACTTTTATCTTATCCCCGAAATATCCGGGGTGTTCTGCGAATTGGACCAGAAGGCTTGCAGTTGATTCTGACTTTGCCCCCGCACCTCGTCCACCATAGGCAACTTTTACAGGGCTTGGCTCTCTCCACTTTTCAAACTTTGGCGGTAACTGTTCCGCAAATAATTGTAAATATTCTTTCTGTTCCTCTGGACCTAAAAAAAGAAACTGCTCTTGTGATATTCTCGGAATTACCAGATCGCAACGTTTATAATTCCCCTTAATCATTTTTACCCACTATTGAATTAAAACGCTTTAATCTTTCTTCGGTGCTTTCCATATCTGTTTTAAGCTCGCCTGATAAGTTTATTTTCTGACCTTCTGTTGCTTCCCGGATTTCTTTAAGCATTGCCACACTCGAACTATCGCCCCGATTTACAATTGATTTAACTATTGTTTTTACATATTCCGTTCCGCTTATCTTTTTTGTTTCTCCACCCTTCGTAACGCTATATTCATCAGATAAAAAGTCTGCATACATTTCGGAAAGAAACTTTTTCCGCTCGTTATTTTCTTTCCTTTTTTCTGCGGATTTCTTCTGCATTTCCTTTGCTTCTTCACTTGTCGGAGTTCTTAAGTTCTGTGGATTCGGCATATTTCTTCCCCCTTTTTTCGTGTTAATTTCGTGCTATCTCATAAAAGAAGCAAAATTAAACAATTTCGGTTTAACTCCACATCTTTTTGCAATTTCTTTTGATTTCTCATTCATAGCATCCAGATGCGGTTTTGCCATTCTTTCTGCCTGATCATAACTGATTGCTCCGGAATGTAACCACATTTTAATGTTTTCTAATTCCTGTCTGTGTTCCATATCTTGCCCCCTTACGCATTAAATCTTAACACGATATATGGAGCAAGTCAACACTAAATGCCCTTTATTGGTATTTTAATAATCGGGTTATAGTCTATTACCTTTCGGTTTTTTGCATTTGCTTTTTTATCAAACTTGACTATTTTCCCGCCCCATTTATGCTTTAATTCCTCAATCTGTGAGAGTTCTTTTTCTGCATTACGATAACTAGCGCACCCGCCACTCTGGACCGACTGTTTGCAATTATACCAGAAATGATTCACTCGCAGAACCTTTCGGTATTTATTACACTGTTGAAGTGTCATATCGTAATCT
>JAZQVQ010000052.1:0-5155 GCA_045631825.1 Eubacteriales bacterium
AGCACTTTGCAGAAAATTAGATATGCCCTCACGAAATTTAGAAAAAAGCTCTCCCGAAAAGCTCCGTGACAAGTGGAGGGTGCAAGGATTGCACGTGGGTGCACTCTGCACGAGGATCTTCGAGGGGATTAAAGCATCATAAGAAAAAGCCCGACACTAATAAAGGGAAATCCCCAGAAACCGTAGGTTTCGGAGACGACTTTTGGTTACTTTTCCTCGTGCGGAAAAGTAACTCCCCCGCGGATAGCGCGCGTATTTGCTGCGGTCAGCAAAAAACAGACTAAGAAGATAAGTGATTAACACACATAATACTATACAATATTATATTATACCACAAAACCGCCAAAAAGTCAATCCCGACAGACTATACCTTACGGCTATTCCATCACATTTCTGCCCTTAAGAGCTCTGAAAAGCGTAAGCTCGTCGGCATACTCAAGGTCTCCTCCAACGGGGATTCCGTATGCAAGGCGGGTAACCTTAACTCCAAAAGGAGAAAGTAACCTTGACAAATACATAGCTGTTGCATCGCCCTCTACGCTGGGGTTTGTAGCAATTATAACCTCAACAGGCTCGCTTTGCTCTGCATTTTCGGAAACTTGAGCACATAAAGACGAGACTCTCGCTATAAGCTCTTTAACCTTTAACATTTCCGGAGTTTTGCCCTCAAGAGGAGAGATAACCCCATAAAGCACGTGAAAAACACCGTCATATTCATTTATTCTCTCGATTGAGACAACGTCCCTTGGATTTTCAACAACACAAATCTGCCTCTTGTTTCGTTTTGGCGATGAGCAAATCGGGCAAACGTCGCTTTCCGAAACGTTCTGACAGATATTGCAGTGTGTAACACTTTTTTTAACATCAACAAGACTACCCGCAAAATCCGCTATTTCACCATCTGACATATCGAGCACGTGAAACGCTATTCTGTACGCACTTTTTTTGCCAATACCCGGCAAAGAGCGAAAATGCGATGCAAGTCTTTCAATCGACGGAAGATAAGATGACTGTGACATTTTTGTTCTCCTGAATATAAAAACTTTTTAACCGATATCTGCAAGACTCTGTGCAAATTCTCTTGCACGACCATCGTCACGCACTATGTCGTCTATGGTTACTTTTCCGTTTGTACGGACATTTTCAACGGTTTTGTCCATAATGGAAAAAATGTCAGTATACTTTATTTTGTCCTGCAGGAATAAATCAACACACGCTTCGTTTGAAGCATTGTAAACTGCCGTACTTGTTCCACCGTAGGAAACGGCACGTCTTGCCAAGTTTACCGACGGGAAAACGTCATTGTCAACATCATAAAACGTAAGCTTTGATGCTTTGACAAGGTCTAGCCTGCCCGAAAGACTGTTCATTCGTATCGGGTATGTAAGAGCATACTGTATGCAAAGACGCATATCCGGCATACCCATCTGTGCAATAACAGAGCCGTCTGTCATCTCCACCATCGAGTGAACAATGCTCTCTCTGTGAATAATGACATCAATCATATCCATAGGTATGTCAAACAGCCTCATGGCCTCTATCATTTCAAGTCCCTTGTTTACAAGAGTTGAACTGTAAATAGTAATTCCTTTTCCCATACTCCAGTTTGGGTGGCAGAGTGCCTGTTCTTTTGTAACGCTATAGAGCTGTTCTTTTGTATATTCAAAGAACGGTCCTCCCGAACCTGTTACAATAAGTCTTTTGACTTCGCCGTGTGAACACGTTCTCAAACACTGATGAATGGCACAGTGCTCACTGTCTATAGGAATAATGTTTATACCTTTTTCCCTTGCTTTTCTCATAACAATTTCACCTGCAGAAACAAGTGTTTCCTTGTTTGCAAGTGCAATGTTCTTGCCACTGTCGATGGCACAAAGCGTCGGCATGAGTCCGGCAAAGCCGATTATGGCATTTACAAGCGTGTCACACTCACATTCACTTACAAGACGGCAGGCAGAATCAGGTCCCGAAAAAACAGTTATATTCTTTGAAGCAAGCCTCTTTTCAAGCTCTTTTGCCTTTTGCTCATCGGTAACCGCACACATTTTTGCATTTGTTTGCAAAAGCTGTTTTTCAAGCGTGTCAATGTCGCTTCTTACAGAAAGCCCCGTAACCTCAAGACCGAGATGTTTTGCTACATCGAGCGTTTGTGTTCCTATTGAGCCTGTTGAACCTAAAATACAAATTTTAATCATTTACAATAATCCTTTAAAATACTTCAAACTTATGTCATAAAAGCGAAAGCTGTTTTTCGTTTGTCAGCGTTGTACCCGTACTTGGAAGCTTTGTCTTTCTGTAACGTGAAAATTCTTTCATCTGTTCGCTTCCGTCATCGACAAACTCTGTAACAGAAATAATTTTCTGTCCGCGTTTGAGTGTAAACACAATGACACCCGATGATGTTCTTGTCACCTTTTCTGTCAGGTGAGCAGACGACACAATCATAGCCTTAGAATTGTCGGACTTTATAAAGAAATCCTTTTCGTCGGCTCTTGTCTTGTGCTCGGGTACAAAGAATATTCCGACAGCACGGCTGTCCCCGCTGTAAGCCTTGGTCAGCTTTTTGCGATTTGTCTTTGTTTCGTACACTGACATCGGGAATTTTACGGCTTTTCCGTTTTCAAAGAAAATAACCGTATGTCCTTTGTAGTCCTTTGTGACGTGGGCAAACACAAGATTTTCTCCGTCCTCAAAGCCCATTTTTGCAGGCAGATAGTCTCCAAGGGCAGATGGTTTTACTTCGTCGAAATCATCAAGCTTAAGCTTATAAACCTGACACTTGTCCGTAAATGCTATTATATCACTGTCATTTGTCGAACTCTGCGTAAGAACTATAGTATCGTTTTCCTTGAGTTTTTGTTCTTCGACCTTTGCCTTATCGGACTTGGGCGGAAGAATTTTCTTAAAGTATCCGTCTTTTGTTATGACAACGTTGACAGGATAGTCGAGAATGACAGGCTCATCGGGGATGTTACTTTCAAAATCATAAAGAATTTGAGTTTTTCTTGGCTTTGCGTACTTTTTCTTTATTTCCTCAAGCTGTTTTGAAATAAGATGTCTTACCTTTGCGTTGCTCTTTAAAATACCTTCCGTCTCGTCAATTTTCTTTTCAAGATCGTCGGTTTCGGTAAGTCGATTTAGGATATACTCTCTGTTGAGATAACGCAATTTTATTTCCGCAATGTATTCTGCCTGAATTTCGTCGATATTAAAACCTTTCATAAGGTTTGGAACAACGTCTTGTTCTTTTTCTGTCTGGCGGATTATTTTTATTGCCTTGTCAATATCCGTAAGAAGCTCTTTTAGACCGTAAAGCAAATGGAGCTTGTCTTTCATCTTTTCAAGGTTGAAGTAAAGCTCACGTTTTACGCACTCGCTTCGCCACGCAAGCCACTCGTCGATTATGCTCTTTATTCCCAAGGTTTTGGGGCTTCCTGCTATAAGTACATTAAAGTTGCAGGAAAAGCTGTCTTCAAGGGTAGTATTTTTCATAAGCCTTGCCATAAGCTTTTCGGGGTCAGCACCTCGTTTCAAGTCTATAGCAAGTCTCAGTCCCTCAAGACCTGTTTCGTCACGTATATCCGAAATTTCCTTGACTTTTCCCTCTTTTGCAAGGGCACTTATTTTGTCTATAATCGCCTCAACCTTTGTACTGTATGGAATTTCGGTAATTTCTATGCAATTGTCTTTTTTATTGTAAGTATATTTGCTTGTGAGCTTAAACGAACCTTTGCCCGTTTCGTAAATTTCTCTCATCTGGTCTTTGTTGTAGATGAGATAACCTCCCGTTGAAAAATCGGGAGCTTTTATTATGTCGAGAAGGTCAACATTCTTGTCCTTGATGAAAGCACACACAGCGTCGCATATTTCACCTAGGTTAAATGAGCAGAAATCCGATGCCATACCGACGGCTATACCTTTGTTTGCCGATACAAGTATGTTTGGAAAGGCTGTGGGAAGAAGTGTAGGCTCTTTCATTGTACCATCGTAGTTGTCCACCATTTCGACGGCATCCTTGTCTATGCCCTTAAAGATGTATTCGCAGAATTCGTCAAGCTTTACTTCTGTGTATCTCGGTGCGGCAAAAGCCATGTCGGAAAAAACCTTACCAAATGAACCTTTTGAGTCAACAAACGGGTGCAAAAGAGCGTCGTTTCCCCTTGTCAGTCTTACCATTGTTTCGTATATGGCAGCATCTCCGTGGGGATTGAGTCTCATTGTCTGTCCTACAACGTTTGATGATTTTGTCCTGTTTCCCGTTAAAAGCCCCATTTTGTACATAGTGTAAAGCAGCTTTCTGTGCGACGGCTTGAATCCATCTATTTCGGGTATGGCTCTGCTTATTATAACGCTCATTGCGTAAGGCATGTAGTTCTTTCGCAGAGTCTCCGTTATAGGCTCATTTGTTATTTCTGCCTCTTTTACCGGCTCAATTTGAACAGAGTTTTTTCTTTTTGCACTCATGTTTACTCCTTGGTTTATGTTTGTTGTATATTTTTTCTCTTACTTTCTTAGAAAGAAAGTAGGCAAAGAACTTTGATACTTAAAAATTTTATGTGGATGTCCCTGCTATCTTCCTCTTTTGTCTAGTTTGTTTGATGGGAAGTTTTTTCAAAAAGAGGTGTGTTATGTATTCGTCTCCTTAGTCTGTTTTTTGCAAAGCGGAGATTTTATTCAAAAAATGTATGTTGAGCACTCATCTTCTTAGGCTGTTTTTTGCTGACCGCAGCAAATACGCCCGCTATCCGCGGGGGAGTTACTTTTCCGCACGAGGAAAAGTAACCAAAAGTCGCCTCCGACACCTACGGTTTCTGGGGACTTCCCTTTGTCGAAAATTTAGCAAGACGTTTGGAGGTTGGTTTTTTCAAAATTTGTGAAAGTTTTTTTTTAATTCCTATAAATTCTTCCAAACTGTCTTGATCTTGAATCAAGAGGACTTTTGTATGACAGGAAATTTTTGTTTTTTAAAAGCGTAATATATGGCTTTGTAATATTTTTTTGATATATTTCAAATTAGTTTGCAACCCATATCCGAGCCGAAGGCGAGGATAGGAGTCTTTTCGGAGCACTTTGCAGAAAATTAGATATGTCCTCACGAAATTTAGAAAAAAGCTTTACCGAAAAGCTCCGTGACAAGTGGAGGGTGCAAGGATTG
>JAZQVQ010000053.1:0-6101 GCA_045631825.1 Eubacteriales bacterium
CCAAGTATTGTAAGTATTGTTAAATTTCAAATCTTGAACAAAAGACAACACATCCGCCATATATTTAGTGATGTTGTTATATTTTTCGGGGTAACTTTCGGCATTTAATCTACCTGTATATATCTCCGTCCAAGTCAACTCCATATATGGCAACTCTCTGCCAACGGGGTCAATGCCTCTTTTGTAGGTTAAATCTTTGATGTTTTTTGCACGCCAAACAACCTCAATATCCTTGCCGTTGTTATCTTTGCCCGAAATCTTAATAATTGGCTCGCATTTCGGTCTTATGTTAGATTTAACTAATTCTTTGTAAGCGTTACTTACTTGTATCATTAAACCACCGCCATTTCACTTATTATTATAACATCATCATCGCCAATGTCAATGATATTAAAGCCACAACCTTTATACCTTTTAGGAACGGCATATCCATTCATTATTTCGGTTTCGGAAGAGGGAATACCCTTTTCGATATTCCCCCTATAAAACTGTTGAATTTTAACCTTGCCATCGGTGTGGCTGAAATATTTCATATAAAACACATAGCCATAATTATCAAACCAACGGTTAATCTCCCACCATTTTTTATTTGACAAACTCGCCCATTTAATCGAAGTGGTATATTGAGTTCTGCCAATCTGTTGTATCATCATAACGCCATTGGCATTTCTATTTGCTTCTGCCATAAATTCATTGCTTGACGGCAACTCTATGGGCACAGGCAACTGCAAAACATTATTTAAGGTGTTGTCGGCATTTACACCTGTGCCTATTTCAATATAACTTTCTCTTGTGTTAATAGACATTTGCAAAACCTCCAAATACTGTTTGCGTTCCCATATTGCCCTCTGCTTCTCTTACGGCTCTTGCAATTTCTCTGCCATTGATTATAACGGGCACTTCGATTCTGCCATTGAAAGAGCCACCAAAGTTTGCTTGTGCAAGGACTTCGGCAACCGCTTGTTTCATTGTGCTTAACGGCGATACAATTTCGGGTTCTCGTTTATTATCACCCAAAACTGCCATAAACTCACGGTTTGGCGGTACAACCGTTCCTGTTGCTAATTTCGGCACATATTTAGGTATTTTAGGAATTAAAGGCGCTTTAGCGTTCCATTCTAAATCCCAATCAAAACCGACCCATTCGCCAATTTTACTAACAAGACCGCCGATAGCGTTAACTGTTCCTTTGAACGCATCGAAAATATGCGACCAAAGGTTATTGATTACCGCAATAATTCCATTTCCCACTCCAACAAATATATTCACAACATTTGCAAGAGCTTTTTTGAAATATCCTATTGCTTCTTCGGTATCGCCTTTTATTAACGATTTTATTCCCGAAAATGTGTTTTTAAACGCACTAAACAAATTTCCTACGGCTTGAATTAAAGAAAAAATAAAATCAATGGTTGTTTTTAACTTTGAACCTATGCCCTGTATAACTGAATTTATCACAGGACCGACAACCGACCAAATTGTGTGTATAATTTCGCTTATTCCGTCAATCGTCATTGCAATTTCGTCTTTATATTCTACCAACTTTTCGGAAAAATAATCAAAACTATCGCCTGTTTGGTCTACTATATCGGTTATCCAACCGCCAAAGTCGTTTACAATAGGCTTAAGCGCATCGTTCCAAAGGTCTTTTAAAGGCTCTTTTATTGTAACAAATAATGTTCCTATCGAATTTGCGCCCTTTGTTGCCGCATCAATTACAGGTTGTAAATATGACAACGCTTTTTTTGAAAAAACGGACATTTTTTTCTCTGCATTTTTTGTTTCAATATTTACGCTTCCACCAATGCCACCAATACCACCAACACCACCTAATAATTCTTGCTTTTCTGCGGTATCTTTAGTTAATGTGTTTACTTCATCAAATCCTGCAAGTGCGCCCTTTTGTGCCTTTGCGGTTTCTTCCACCGCTTCGGTTAAAGCATTTTGATTTTCGACACTTTTTGATATTTCATTGGTTTGTGCTTCTAAGACTTTTTGTGTACCACCTTTAAAAAGGTCTGTAATGCCTTGATAAATGCCTTTTGCAAGTCCTAATATCATTTGATACACCGCATTTAAAAGGCTCGGTATAGCCTTAATTAAGGCTCGTGCGACAGTTTGAACAAGCATCGGCGCAACTCTTTCTATAAGTTGCCCTATGCCTTGCAAAGACCTTTCAACAACAGGCACTATATTTTCAAAATATTTAGAAACGGAATAAACAAGGTTATTTATTGACTTATCTAAATCTCCACCGCCCGATATTGCAGTTAAAACATTTTGCCAAGCGGCTTTCATCATATTGGCCGAACCTGTTATGGTTTTTTCTGCTTCTTTTGCGGTTGTCCCTGTAATGCCTAATTCTTCCTGTATTGCGTGAATAGCAGAATAAACATCGGCAAGGTTGTTTATATCATATTTAACACCTGTCAATGCTTCTGCATCTCTTAAAAGGCGTTCCATTTCGGTTTTAGTGCCGCCATAGCCAAGTTTCAAGTTGTCCAAAAGCATATATTGTTGTTTTGCAAAGCCTTGATATGCAAGGGTTACGCTCTCCATAGAAGAACCCATTTTATTAACATTATCGCTAATATCAATCAAAGCCATATTTGCAATATCAGCCGCTTTGTCGGTATCTCCTGCCGTGCTTCTTATAAGACTTGCAGAAAACGAGGTTACTTGCTTCATATACTCGTTTGCTGATACGCCTGCGGTATAAAAAGCATTTTCGGCATAAGCCATAACTCGTTTTGCCGAACCCTTAAAAAGTGTTTCAACACCGCCGACTAATTGCTCATAATCGGCATAGGCAGATGTTGCCATTTTGGTTATTGCAACAGTTGCAGTAGCCGCCGCCGCACCAATAGCAAGAAAAGACTTGCCAACGGTTGCGCCAAATTTCTTCATAGACCCAAGACCTTTTTTTAGTCCGCTTTGGTCTACTTTGGTAGTCAAAATAATACTACCATCGCCGCCACTAATAGCCAATCAAATCAACTCCTTTCTACCAATCGGAGTCAAGCCATTCTCTCTCCTCATCGGTAAGGTTTTGAGGTAAATCTATATCGTGTTTATTTTCTCTATATATTTTTTGTTCCCATTCTTCCAACTTTTGACCGTGCATTTTCTTTTTGCGGATTGAAACAAATGTATTCCAAGTACATTCCCCAATTTCCATAAAAGCACCCATAAAAGACCACCAATGCGTGTATTTGTTGGGTGTTCTCACATCATAGCCAAGAACACGGCTAACCGCAGGAGCAATAAACTTAAAATCTTTTTTCCAACTCATAAGGCGTGGTTGTGGTTCAATTTGCGAGTTAGATTTTTCGGCAAATTCTTCTTCGCTTTCGCAATCAATAACTCTTATCATTTGCTTAATTGCTTCTTCAAGGTTTTTTATCTTTTGCGGTTCTTTGTAGAAAATAACCAACGCAGATTGATGTTGAGTTGGTAAATCAAGGTTTGCATCTTCGTATACGCTTATGCAATCCAAAATAACACGGTAATCACAGTTGTTTTCGATTTCAAATTTTTCTCCGTCAATGGTAACGGATATAGGAAAATCCCACATTATCTTTTAAATTTATACTGATATTTTTCAGTATGCTTATTCATTGCCTTTTCAAGTGCTGAAACAGTAGCCTTTGAGGTTTTGCCTGTTTCTTGTTCAATCAAAGGCATTAAATAATCGAGTATATAGAAAGAAAAATATTGATTTTTCGCAACGATGCCGTGAGGAGAAACATACTTGAATATGGTATCGGCAACATTGTTACCAAAAGCCACATCAAAAGCATCTTTAATTTTGCCATTTAACTTACGGATAATTTCTAACTTTTCAAAATTATCTTCGGTTTTCTCATATTCATCGGCTAAATCGTCATACATTCCGCTAATGTTGTTTATCATATCGGTTAAACGGATAAAAAATTCAACATCGTTTGGGTTAAAATAAATCTTTTCTTCGCCACGGTCAAAGGGGAGTATAAACTCCACCAAACCTGTATCAATAATTTTCTTGTTCACCATTTTTAAACCTCTTTCTTTAAATTTAATAAACCGCCCTACCGAATAGGGCAAGGCGGTAATTTATATTTCTTATGCGGCACTATCGGGTGTGAAAGTGATTGTATCACCATCAACCTTTGGCATTGTGCCTGTGGTGGTTTTGTTGGCATAATGAATGTCAATTTCAAAGCCAAGGTAACCGCCTGCTTCACCTGTGAAGTTGTTAATTGCAATCATAACATCTTCTTCAAGTCTTGCAAGGCAAGTGTTTTCGGTTTCGCCATCAGCAAATTCAAACTTTTGAAGCATTTTCACGCTATCAAGTTTGCTTGTATCGTGCTTGAACCAAGCATCGAAAAGCATTTCTGCAAATTTAGAACCTTTACGAAGTTTAATAGCAACACCACTTTGTGTAGGTTGAGCGGTGCCTCGTTCCATATCAACATAACCAAGGACATCGGTTGTCTTTTCAACATCGCTATTTTCTTCTACTGTCCAACTTTCAACGCCTCTGCCCTGCAATTCCCATTCGGGAGTGTCGCTTGTGCTAACATCGGCATAAATTTTAAATCTTTTAGTTTCTACCTTTGGATTTGCATAACTGTTAAATTCAGCCATATCAATTCTCCTTTACATAAAATTAAAATCTACCGCTTTGTAACGCATTGTTCAATATGCGGTATAAACTATCTAACTGCCCCGCTTCTGCGGCTTTTATATCCCACTCATAAGTAGAATAAGGATTTTTCTTTTGGAAATTCAAATCATAACCATAATAAACCTTTTCAGGATAACCCTCTGTAAAATAATGAATTTTGAAAGGATAAAATCTTACATTGTTTTGCATTGTTTGGGTATCTCTTGGTGTATATGGGTCAATTTGTTTTTTCCATTGTTGAGAAACAAGCAAACCAAACCTATCGCTTGTAACCTTTTCCATTATGCGCGGCTCGTTCAAATCAATCCGTAAATTCATATTCCACCGTCTTTCTCGGTGTGCGGTTTACATATCGCAAACGGACTGTGATAAAATATCCAACTGTATTTTCTTCAGGGTTTACATAACGAATTTGTGGCACAAACGGATTGCATTCAATAGATACAATTTTCTCGTCAATATCGGGGAAGTTGCCAATATCATTTTGTGCCTTTATCCAATCGCAAATGCTTGTTACTTGTTCAAGGTTAAGCACATTTACATTCCTTATCGGTGCGCTATCATCATTCACATCATACCACTCATAGCAATTTATTTGGAAATCCTCATAAACGCTTGGGTAAGGCTCGATAACACATTCATAATTGCCGAGTGTGTCAGTTGTTTCTTGATATTGAACAACGGGAGAAGCACCTTGTGGAAGAATAACCCTAACGCCCCTATCTTCCGTTGCCGCTATGCTCCATAGGTTAGCGAGTTCGGGGCATTGACGGAAATATTCAAAGATTCTTGAATACTTATTTTGCATAATCTCCCTCAATCACTTCTTCTTCGGTGTGTTCGATTTTTTCTTCCGTTTCTTCATACGAAAAGCCACTATTTTCTATGTCTATTGCTTCTTCGTAAATTTCTTCAGTACCAACCTTTTTAATAAACACACCCTCGTTTGAGTAAGTTCTATAAAGGTTTATATTATCTTCTCTTTTTCTATAAAATTCAGTTACTATAGCCATAATATACCCCCTTATATTTTACTTTCGTCAAGTTCGCCATTTATTGTGCCGTCTACTGTGTAATCTTCTAATGCTCTAAATTGATTAGCAAAGGAAGCCCAATTGGTAGCGGTTTTATAGCTTTCTACCAAGTCTTTGGGCACATAAATATAACCTGTGCCCGAAGCAATAGGTGAATATGAAAAAGCCATTACAGAAGAAAGCGTACATATTGTTTCACTTCTTATAATCAAACTCGATAATACTCCACAATTTTGAAATGCATAGCCACCAATACTAGTCGCTGACGGAAAATCAACTGTTTTTAATGCTCTACAATCACCAAATGCGTTGCTACCAATACTAGTTACCAATGGGAAGTTAGTCGTTTTCAATAGCCCACAATAATAAAATGCATAGCTACCAATAGTAGTTGCCAA
>JAZQVQ010000054.1:0-8137 GCA_045631825.1 Eubacteriales bacterium
TGTATAGACCTTTGTGCCGTCCTGCTTTTTGTAGCTTCCCGTCTGGATTCTTCCGCAGACACCAACCTTGACTCCGTGGAGAAGATACTTCTCAATAAACTCCGCTGTCTTGCCGAAAGCCACACAGCCTATAAAGTCAGCTTCATCTTTTTTAAATCTCCGATTGACCGCCAGAGTGAACCTTGCCACTTTGGTGTCATTTGCGTTTCTGATGTCCGGGTCTTTAGTGAGCCGTCCTATTAACTGTACAGTGTTCATAAATACCTCCTAATTCGCCCATATTCGGCTTTTTATTTCTTCAGTGATAACTTTATAACCTAATGTCTACATAGTCCCATAATCGCCCCTCATCGTCCTCCCAAGCCTGTGATAAAGGATTCCACTTCACAGGGACTTCAATCTTGGTGTCTGGTGTCGGCATCCACAGGACATAACCCCTCGCTGCATCCAATCTTGCGTATTGCCACACATCGCCAACTTTGGAGTAGTTCATAAACACCGACAAAGTTGGCGGTCGGTTTGACTCTGAAGTATCTACATACTTGTTCAGTGCTTCAAGACAAGTGTTGTAGTCTCTGTGTTGGAGTCTCATTG
The DNA here is from genome assembly GCA_045631825.1 of Eubacteriales bacterium. Taxonomy (GTDB): domain Bacteria; phylum Bacillota; class Clostridia; order Oscillospirales; family CAG-382; genus UMGS1387. Next base: position 595 of record JAZQVQ010000054.1, read on the forward strand.
CCCATGCCTTGATTGTCTCGGTTGCAAGTGAGAACGTGGAGTAATAGTTCTTTATGAGTTTCATTAAATCTTCTACTTCTTTTGCTGTCATGTTCCTAATGCCCTCTTTAGCATCTCCTCAAATGTCTCCGGGTAGTCATCTTCCCATGAGTGTTGACAGAACCAAGCTGAACCATGCTTGATATACTTCTCTTGGATGTCGTTGTCGTTTATGTAGCCGATGTATCTATCCAATCCTTTAGATACATCGGCATATGCCGTACCATTCTTTCTTGCAGTGATGTAGTGTCTCTTGGCATCCTTACGACCTAACTTCCTCGGATACTTTTCCCAAAGAGTATCAAACTCCTCGTCAAACTCCGTCAAACTCGGTTTGACGAGGATGTTATTATCATCTTTATTAATCCCTATATTATTGTCTATATTAATAGGTGGACAATTTGTCTTGTCTGCCTCGCCATTTTGACTACTCTGCCTAGACATTTTGTCTACTCTGCCTAGACACACATTGACATTACTCGTCAATATACGTTTTCTTCCGTCAAAGCAAACACTCTTGATATATCCCAATTCGGTCAGTTTGCCTATTGAACGGCTTATTGTTCTTTCACTACATTGAAAAAACTTTGCGAAGTATTCATTTGATGCGAAGCACTCTCCATTAATACAGAAGGAACTAATCTCTGCCAACAGGACTTTATCCAATGCGGATAGCTTATCGTTTAGCCAAATCTCTTTAGGAATCCAAATTCCATTAAATTCTCTGTCTGACAATTTCTTTCTCCATTAATTCCTTTATTTGTCTTTCGTTCTTGTAGTCCCTTATAAGAACCGGGACTATTGAAGAATCAAACCATTCGCTTGCTTCATGCAACCCCAAGTCTTTAACCCTATAATCAGAGAATGTTTCGTGCAGAAAACTCTCTGCTGCGAGAGCTTCCTTCCTTCCACTAAACCGAATCGTCCATATTAGGTCTAATCGTTCTCCGATTGATGTCTGCATATTTCTGATTCTTGACTCTGGGTTAAGCGAAATTCCAATTTTCACTTTATCTTTCGCAGTGTTCAGTGTGTAATAAACATAGCAAGGTTTCGTCCACTCTTGAAGATTTGATGTCGTATCACACAGATCGTACGGTGTCCCTGTTGAGAGGTAAACCATATCGTGATACCTTTTATGGTCTTTTCTGGTGTGGAACATTTCACCATCTTCGATTAAGTGATTGATTGCGTCAACGACTTCCTCTTCGGTAGCAAAGTCAAACATATCAAATATTGTGTGCCTACGTTTAACCATCCACTTCATGCCCTTGTATTGGAAACCATTTTCACATTCCTGTTCTTGGACGGTCGCATAAATGATCGACTCCAAAAGACCGTAATACTTTGCAAAATTTGGGTCAAAGTGCAACATTTTTGTTTCTCCCTTTAAGAAGTTACCCACCCACCAAAGACTAATATTCACAGCAACAATCAATATTCAAAGGTAGGTATTTTTAACATGACCAAACAGAAAGTGGGTGGGTAACAAAAAATGCCTTGTTTGGGGGAATGCGAAAAAACCAAACAGGGCATTTTATTTCAGTGTGTGTAAGGCTCGCATTCCTACTCAATTATTGTATCAAACGGATGTTCGATTGTCAAGTTTCGCTTGCTTTCTTATGCCCCAAAAGGTCAAGGAAAGTCTCAAAGTCAAGACACACTTGCCACCGCTCTCTGTTCTTTCGGAACACCACAATCGGTGTGTCCCCTTTGGTGTCAGACCTTGCCTGCTCGATCCAATCCCAGATGGCGGTCTTTTCTCTGTGCTTCACTTCCACATGGAATCCCTCCCATGTAACATCGGCAGCATCACCCGTTTTTCCGCAATATTGAGCGGTTCTCCGTGACTCAATGCCATGCTGTCGGAGAATCTCTGCCACTGCTCGCTCTGACCTCGCACCCTTCTGCTTTGAGTTAATCATGTCACTCTCCAATCTTGTATATCATCCGACCGCTTGCATAAGCGGTTCGGATCTTCTTTAACTCGTTTACGGCTTTCTCGGTGGTCGAAAACTCGCCAAGAACACGGCAACATGAATCATATTCTCCGAATAAACGTGTATTTATTGCAGAGATAATGGTTTTTTCATACGGCATATCATGTATGCTGTCCTGTGAAATCAATCTCATGGCTTCATCCTTTCTACAAGAACTGACGGCAGAAACCAGACTGCCTTGCCTAATGTCTCGGCATAATTCTTCTCCAACCTTGCACCTTTGCTGTTCTCCCAATCCGGGAAAAGTGCAATGCCGTCAACGTGCTTAATCATGCACAAGCACAACTCCATCTTCTCGGAGTAGTCAAACGGCATCTTCTCGGTGATGGCACAGGGGTTGACAACATCAAAACCTCTCTCACGGAAGTAGTTCTCTGCCTTGCGGAATTTCTCTTTGTAACCTTCTGTGCCGGATATAGCACCACTAATGTAAACCTTCATTCTTCAACCTCCATAAATCTTGATATTCTGGTTTCCTTTGTCCAATAAAGTGTAGGCATGATTTTGGGACTCAACTCTACCCTTATGGAGTAAGAACAAATCTCGTCCCAACCGCCTACAATCTCCTCTGCTTTGTCAATGAGTGTCTGTCCAACTTTTCGGACATCATTAATAAGCTGTTCTCTGTCTGTCACTAATCCTCCTCTCTGACTCTTCTGAAGAGTCTGTGTATTTTTGCTTCTTTTACTTCTTTGGGGTCACCGAACATCAGCTTCAGTTGATCTAACATAATCTCGACATCAGCCATTTCTTCAAGGATGTCTTTTATGGTGTCTGGTGACGGACTTCGCCAATACTTGCATATGGCTTTGGTGAGTTCACTCATTTCCTCAATCGCCATCATCTGCTGATTTTTCTCGCCATATTTGGTGATGGCTGCCTGATAGGTGTTGGTGATGAATTCCTCGTTAATCATGACTCCTCCATTCTCGCTCCACAGTTTGGGCAGAAGTTAGTTCCCACACTCCACGGTGCGACACCATATCCGCAGACGGAACACTCACACTCCAGAGTCCAATGACCATGCTTATTCTCTCGGACATCGGCTTCAAGGCTTCGGATTGCAATCGTTCTTGCATCGGCAAACTCGCTGGTGTAGGGAACAGTTTTCTTCAAGACTTCAATCGCTTCTTCTCTTGTCATACATTCTCTCACCCCTTTCCACCCATGTTCTTGAACACAAGCATACAGAAAAGTATAACGGCTATAACAATCAGGGTCTTGCTTATGATATCAAGTGTTGCAATTAACTCGCTCATACATTCTCTCCATGAAGTGTAATGACTACATCACTTGTTGACTGTCCGTTAAAGTTCTCACCATCAACATAGACATAGAAGGTTAATGTTGCTACGGTGCTTGCCGTCCCCAAGTCTGTGTATTCCTCCACCGGGACACCGTTGCAGATGAGTGTCACGGGGAGGTCACCAGAAACAGTTTTGGTGGCTCTGATTCGGCAATTCTGCTCTGGCACTACATGGATCGAGAAACTACGAACGTACTGAAGGTTCTTGCTCACCACATTCCCCTGTTCATCGTAAAAGACTCCATCAGCATACACGCAAGGCTTTAACGTGAGGTCACTCATTCCGACATCTACGGTGTCGGACAAGGGCGAGGTACTGTCATTAGCCATACGGATTTTCAATGTCACTCCGTCCGTTGTGGAGGTTACACGGAGTCCTCTGACTGTGGAGTCAGTGACAATCCAAGCCACAGTGACGATAGTGAAAGCCAATATAAAGCTGATTAAAATTGGAATAATTCTACTGATCTTCTTCTTCATCTTCTTCCTCCTCTTCGGGGTAATCATCCTCTCCCCGGAACTCCCATGCACAAGCACTTCTGAACTCGTCCTCGTCAATCAGACCCATCTGGTATTCCTTGTAATGACTCATCTTCACTCCTCTCAAATCTCTTGCAAGCCACAGTGGACTTGTATTTGTACTTGGCTACGTTGGACTCCGACAGCTTGAAAGGTCTGTCAGGATGTTCACATCCAATGCCGACTGTTGTCTTTTCGCCTGTCAGATATTTACATTCTCCGCATTTATTCATCACACACCCCCTTAAACATCTTTCTGTAACACTCCTCGCACAAATCAAATCGTGCGGTGTCTCTTGTCTTTTTGTCATAAGTGTTGGGGACAGCCTGTTCACAGGGAAAGGTCACAACCACTTTAGTTTCTTTTCCGATGTCCATCGCTCGCCCACACTTATCGCACTCATAATGATTTACTTTCATATATCCTCCTACAAGCCTTTTCATGGCTGCATTCAAGATTCACTTCACCCTTATGGACTTTCCCGTCAGAGTCTATGTGCGGTGGCACAAACTCTATCTTGGGGTCATAATAAGGACACTCTTTGCATATCTTCATACATCCTCCGAAAGAAATGCCATCAAACACTCATCAGAATCAAAATACGGACAACCGTCACAGGAAAGACCATCATTGCACATCTCCTGAAACTCATCATATGCCTTGTTCAGTTCCTCAACTGTGTTGATAGATGCGATTCTCGGAGTCACATCCTTATACAGTTTATTCCTCCACTCCAAGAGGTTGTCACATCTTGCATGGTCATCTGTGGAATAACTCCAGACATCGTCAAACTCTTCCATGATCTCATCCTGTGTCATCTTTTCGTATCTCTTCACTTAATCACCTCCCATAAATCTCATCGTATTCACTCTTGAACCAGAACCCCCTGTATGGGGTCATCTGCCGTCTCCGTTCAACTCCGTCAATCACCACTACCCGGTAGCCGTAGTAGTCAGTGACATAGCTTTCAATCACTTCCCAATCCCAGATGTCCTTGAAGGGGAGTCCATGCTTCCGATACTTCTTTCTGAAGTCATGGTTAATTCGGTACCTGATGGACTCCCACTCATCCTCATCGCCAATGAAGAAGAAAGCCTGACCGCAAGTTATTGCAACGATCCCTGTCGATTGCTCCATAAACTCGCCTAATGTCACAGGACATCACCCCGGTTAAGAGTGTGACCGCCGACAGTGAGAACTACATCCCCACAGGCGATGGAGTTCTTGCTTACCATCAGCTTGTAGTGTCTCGGTTCTCTCGGCATCCAACCATGAGTCTCGATGTACTCAAGGTCAAGTAGAATGCCGTTGGGGTAGTCCTTTTCAAAAATGATCTTCTCCGGCATCCATTCCCTGACCGGGATTCTCTTGGCTTCCACCTCACAACCCTCTAAATACTTCAGTGAGCGAAACTTCACACACTCTAATTCTTTAATGCTCCACATAGTTCTTTTCCTTTCTGAACTCACGGATGAGAAATTCCCCGGAAATGTCCGTCAGTAGCATGAACCATCCGCTCAAGAAAAATCTCTCCAACCCTTCAAGTTCTATCTTCAAATTGTCATAGTGTTTCTCATATTTGGGGTCTTGGAGTTTACTCAAGGTGTCCCGGTAATCACCCACAGCACTTAATACGATGCCGTCCCTTAATCGGTACACGTTCTCTTTCAACTCCACTGTCCCCTGTTGTGAAAATGGTCTAATCACAGGTATTCCCTCTCATGTAATCGCAGTAGTATTTGCCGTCCTTCTCCCTTGCGGAATATCCGTAGATTCCATATCCGCAGCAGAGGGATTCACCAAACAACTCAAGCCGTTCCTCACCGCTCAAATACCCCTTATTGATCTTGTCGAACCATTCCTTCGTTACTTCCATCGTTTCTCTTACCATCACTTCACCACCTTTATGCTTACTCCCAACACCCATTCTTCGGTGTCGATGTCATAGTATTCAATGTAGCTTGAATACGGCTTTAACTTCTCTGCCATCTGTTCAAGCAGACCGCCCACCGCATCATATTCATCCTGATGCTCTTGCATATGCTTATAGGATTCTTTATCCACCCTCACTGTGGAACTCACAAGGTCATACGGCAGAAACCCGATTCTCTCCAATGGCGGTCGCTTCTTTTCAAACAGACGGCTTAACTTCCACTTCTTCATTGATGACCTCCATCATGACTTTGCTCTGTCTCTTCGCATCCTCGGAGTCCACCATGTGGGTTAAAACAGTCTCCATGAACTCCCCGGCTTCCATCAGATTCTCAAACTCAAAGAATGTCTCCATGTAGCCGACCTTTAACTTTACTCTGTACTTCATCGCTCCTCCTTTACTTTGATTCCAACAAATGATTCAAACTTCTCTAACTCCTCCGGGAAGAAGTCTCTTTTTCCGTTCTCCACGTTTTTAATGGCTCTGGGGGTAAGTCCTACCACCTCTGCCACTTCCTCGATTGTTGCCCCTTTTAAGAGCCTTGCAAGTCGGTATAAGTTGCCGTTGAACACATTGGGTTCTGTCTGCTTCAGAGCCTTATCGACTCCCAAAGCCTTGCGGATGCAACTCCATCCTCTTGACTTCTCCTGTGCGGAATACTTCTTGGCGAAGGCTCTCTCCGCTTCGGAATTAGGATCGAAGCGGAAGAACCCTTTGCCGTCCTGTAAGTTCAAGATCACGGCATCACTTCTCTCTATGGCTTTCCGTACCTCTCTGGGGTTCAGTCCTGTCTGATAAACAAGGACATCGTAGGAGATTGCGTTTTCATGTCCGAATGGAATATAGTCCTCAATCTTCATGCTTTTCCTCTTCACTCCCCTTTCATGTTCAAGAACGGATGTTCTTTCTTGCCTAACAGTTTCAGTTCTACAAATGATCCCTGTACCGCTGCATTAAACTCCATAGCCTTGTCAGAGATTCTTCGGTGTGCTTCTCTTCCCTCTGGTGTCATATCCTTCACAGGAGAGTAGTTGATAATGTCTGTCCCTTCCTTAATCTTTCTGACCCCACTCATGTAGGAGTTCAGTGATTCGTTCACATACTCGTCTGGGACGATTACCCGGTAACCGACTCCACGCACACACTTGACCCTCCGTGAGTATTTCTTCCACAGGAACTTGATTGCCTGTCCCACTTTACTTGCGTATTCTTTACCGGGATATGGACACTGAATGATGTTTGCGATGTCCTCATGCGTGATGACATCCCCATAATTCAGTTTCATGAACTCCTCTGCGAGTAACTCATGCTTCTTCTTGTTCTCAATAAGTATCTCCATCGTTTCTCCTTTCGTTATTTTAGTAGTGACCTCAACTCGCCAAGCCTAAACTCACCTTGCCATGCCCAAGAATCCTCAACTGACCCCGTCAAACCCAGACTCACCGCACCATGCCCAAGAATCCTCAACCGACCTCGTCACACCATGACTCGCCTAACCAAACCTTAAAATCCTCACCTTACCCAACCTGAACATAACCCACCCCAACAGACCGGACCACAAAATCCTTACCTCAACAAACCATACCTCAACAGAACGCACCCCAACAGACCGCACCTAACCCAACCATAAAATCCACACCCTACCATACCTCACATTGCCTCGCCAAACCTCGCCGTACCATGACCTGAAATCCTTACCTAACCAGACCCCAACCTACCGTACCTAACCATGACTGACCTTATAA
>JAZQVQ010000055.1:0-17439 GCA_045631825.1 Eubacteriales bacterium
AGCAGTTCTGCATCAGATGGATAAAACTCAATAGATACTTTTGTTACATTTGAGTTGTACTTTGCCTTTGCTCTCTTTTGTGCATCTGTTAATGGTGGCATATCCTCACTCCTTTTTATTGATTCTATAACATATTTTGCAATCCGTCAATACCACTTGGGATATTTTTTTAATTCTCTGTTTATCATTCCCTATTCAGGCAATGCCACATTGTGCCGATTGCCTTTATTTCGTAGTTGTTTTCACTGCAAATTTTGATTGCATCATTTAATGTGAATAATTTACCGGGGTAAATGTGTTCAAATAGTGTTCCGTTATTGACCATTATATGATATCTCTTTTGGTGGTTTCTTTCGGTGTTTATAATACATACTTGCATATTATTTCTCCTTTTCTCTTATGCTACCTTTTGATTTAAAACTTTATTTGCATAAGGTATCCACTTGCTATTGATATATTGTGTTACCTCTGCATCAGGTTTTGAATTTCCTTTTGCATAACATTGTAAAATCTTTTTCCCTTTGATTGAATATTCAACAGTTACATAGGGTTCTGTTGGGTTATCCTTTGTTCTCACAAAGAAGATTAAACTTTCTTCCCTGATAAACTTTTGGTCATAGTTCATTCTGCCAACACAATGACTTAACTTTTCGCCCTCTTTAATAAGTTCTTCAGGAGATTGTGCGATTACTATCATATATGCACCATTTCCGTTGTACTGTAGTTGAGAATATTTCTCTGCTACCTTTGAGAATTTGTCATACAGTTCTTTTCTTTCTTCGGCATCTTTTAATGCTTTTGCAGTATGGTATTCGTCTATTCTGACATCGTGCCAATGTTTAAAATCGTGTGGAAAGCAATTCTTTTCTTCACTCATATCCAAGCCAAGATAATTACAAGCCAGCAGGTAGTCGAGGTATAGTCTGTCGCTTATTTTCTGCTTGCCAGTATAATCTATGTATTTGTAGATGTTTTTTCCAAACAATTCACGGATGGGTTTTAAGCTCTTATCTGCATTTATTCTCTTTACCTTTTCCTCGTATGCTTGAATTACTTCCAGAGGATTATTTTCTTTGTATGCCTTGAGAATGGTTGATACATAATAGAATTTACCATAAAGCAAAGTATGGTTTTTAAAAAGCCATTTTTGGAATGATTTATCCTTGCCGATTTTCTTTAGCAATTGCTTATTCTTAACATAAGAGGAAAGACCAAACTTCACAAGGTATTCTGTTTGAGGATACTCCTCATACAATCTCAAGTATTGAAGAATGTCGCAACCTGAATAAAGGTCATAAGCACTATATTTGTACTTATCATATCGTGCAAGAAAATCAATGTTCAGGATAGGAGCAAACACATTAAAGTATTTATCGTCTGCAGTTCCCCATTTGCCATCTTCATACCACTTTGAGTATGTGGTTAATCCCTCTGCATACCAACCAACCTGATAGCCACCCATTTGAGTGTAGCACATATCCTTAACGAAACATTCATCAGAACAAAGTCCGTGTACTGCACATTGCTTATAATACAATGTATTACCCTTGTGTTTTACTGCAACTGTTACCTTAACGAGTTCTCTATCGTTAGTAGTCAGATAAGCATAATATCTTGTATATCCGTCAATTTTGGTTTCTCTTTTCTTAATCTCTGCAATTATGTTTTTTGGTATAGGTTTTATCTTGTCTATTTTCATTTCGTTACCTCGTTTACAAATCAAATATAGATACTTGGTTCAAGTTTATAATCTTCTTTTGTACGAAAAGTTTTTCTGTTGGTTTCGGTTCAGGCTTTGGTTCAGGTTTCTTTGCATCTGCTTTCTTTTCTGTTTTCTTCGGTGCAGATTTCTTTGTCTGATACTCTGTGCCATCCTCGTTATATAATTTTTCTACAATGTTATCTTCTTCAAAGTAGTGAACCGCCCAACCGAATACTGTCGCATCATCAACACAAGCATATTGAGAGCCTTTTTCAGCTACCTTTCGTGCTTCTTCTGTTGCATATCGCATAAATCCGTCAAGGGTTTTCTTGTTAATGAGTGTCTTTCCGTCTTTTTCGGTAGGTACACCATTGTTGATTTTATCTGCAAGCACATCACTTGCAGATTGTTCAAGATATTCTTTTACTCTCTTTTGAGATTCGTTTGTTGCTTTTAGATTTAATTTTGGCATTTGTACCATTCCTTTCTTGCCTATCTCATCAGTACAAGGTGGCAAATCCTTGCAGACGGCATTTCTGCCGTTTCGATTAGTCTGTTGTTCTGTAGTAATACATAAGTTCATCGCCTTGTAATGTTGTTGTGGCGATTCATTTACATCCAAGCTACATTAGAACCGATACACATAATCTGTGCCAATGATAACCATACTACTATTGCCATAAGAGGATAACTTAATAATTGCATTGTTCTGCTGACATTCCATTTCCAGTTGTGTCTTTTCGTTTTGATTGATAATGTTAATTTCATTTGCTTGCATTCCTTTCTTGCATTGCTTTTTTATATTCGAGTGTTCTCCAGTAGGGTAGGCGTTTTGCCATAAACTGTTGATTGTTTTTAGGTCTTACTACGGGGTTTAATGCTATTGTTTCTTTTGTCATATTCTTCTGTCCTTTCTATTCATCCATTGCTATATTGATTAAGTGTTCAATATTTACTGTGTAATCTCTGTCGCTGTCATCGGTAAAATATACTTTGTTTGCTCCAAAGATAATTGGCTTACTTACCTTAACAACAACTACTCCTAATTCGTCTTGAAATGCTACTAACATATTTTATGCTCCTTTTTTAAAATATAAAGTCCGTATAGACTTCTGTATCTTTTTTGAATTCTCTGCAAGAGCAGATGTCATTAAATCTAATGCCGACATATTTCTTGTCACTTCTGTTGTATCCGTCATATACGAATACCTGACTTTCCTTTGGTTCTGCGATTGGCTTTACTGTGAAGTAATCGCCTTTCTTCAACTCCTGAATTTTCATATTTCATCTTTCCTTTCGTTTGTGTTTTTATATACCACTCGGTACATCTACAATATACCACTCGGTATAAAATATGTCAAGCACTTTTTTTAATTTTTTTCAATTTTTACAGTTTGCACAAAAAACAAGTCATTCCTTTGTAGAATATACCGAATGGGATACGCGAGATAAATTAGAAAAAAATAAAAAGTTGGTGATAACAGAGCGATGAAGTGTTGTATACTGATGTTAGAATTGAAATAGGTCTATTCTTTTTTAGAACAGCTTTGTTCATTTTTTGCCTTTTATTATATATATAAACTAATATTATAATTAAATAAAAAATAAATAAATTTATATTATATATATATAATCTTATCTTATGGCTTTTTAGGATAATGCAATCAATACCCTAAATAAGCCTTAAATCGATTTTTATGTAAAGGTGGTGTGAGTTATGGCAAGAGGAAAGAAAACAAGTCCTGAAGTGATTTATAAGGTTATGACAAGCTATGCAATTACTAAAAACTATAATCAAACTGCAAAGAATTTAGGTATGGCAGAGTCAACTGTTGAAAAGATTGTTAAAGACAATAAAGACACGGACGAGTTTAAGAAACTTTGTGAACAAAAACAAGAGGAGTTCTCCGAGAAGGCATCCGTCATTATAGATATGCTTCTGGAACGCATCACAGAAACAGTCGCAGATAATGAAAAAGACATTCCTCTGCACCATTTAACAACTGCAATCGGCACATTATATGACAAAAGAGCATTGAGTCGAGGAGAATCGACACAAAATGTAGATTTTGCGACAAACTTTGATTTGGATAAATTAATCAATATCGCAGGGTATCAGAAGAAAGCAGATGATACCGAATGACAAACGAGCAGAAGCTTGCAATTGCACTATTAAGGGAATCTTATGGTGCATATTGCTATTTTGTACATAAAGGCAAGTGGATTGATACACATTTCCACAAATTCCTTGCAAATAAGATACAGAGCTTTGTTGAAACCCAAACTGGAAACCCTTACGATATATTGGTGTTGTCTTGTCCACCTCAGCACGGCAAGTCAATGACAGTTACAGAAACCTTTCCAAGTTGGTATGTAGGCAAATATCCCGATAGACGATGCATCATTGCTTGTTATAACGATGATTTTGCTGGTAAATTTGGCAGAAGAAACAAAGGCAAGATAGATGAGTATGCACAACACATATTTGGCGTAAAGCTTAAAAAATCGTCTGATAGGGATATGGAAATAGCCGAACACGATGGTGGTATCATTACTCGTGGTATTATGGCAGGTATTACTGGTAACGCTGGAGATTTAATTATAATTGATGACCCGATAAAGAATAGACAAGAGGCAGACTCTTCCACATATCGTGAAAGACTATGGGAAGAATGGCAGAATTCTATTAAGACAAGAACACAAGCCGGTACAAAGATTATAATCATTCAGACAAGGTGGCACGAGGATGACCTTTCAGGAAGAGTTATATCTGAAGAACACAATGTTGAAGTAGTCAATATTCCCGTAGAAGCAGAAGAAGATGATGTACTCGGCAGACAGATAGGCGATGCACTCTGTCCCGAAATTGGCAAAGATAACGAATGGCTACATATGTTCAAGAAAAGTTACCTTTCAGACCCAAATGGTGGTGGTACAAGAGCTTGGAACGCCCTTTATATGGGTAGACCTACATCGGCAGAGGGTAACATCTTTAAAAGGGAATGGTGGCAATACTACAACAAATTGCCCGATAACATTCAGCTTGTAGGAATATCGGTAGATGCTACATTCAAAGATAGTGATACATCAGACTTTGTTGCTATAGAGGTATGGGGAAAGCTTAATAATGACTATTACCTTATAGACCTTATCAAGAGGAGAATGGATTTCCCTGAAACATTGAGAGCAATAAGGTATATGGCTGATAAATACCCCAATAAGCACTCTATATTGATTGAAGATAAGGCAAATGGTTCTGCCATTATCTCAATGCTAAAGCACGAAATCGGTGGTATTATCGCCATTACTCCAACAGAGAGTAAGATAGCAAGAGCAAATGCAATAACGGGAATTGTAGAAGCAGGTAATGTCTATCTTCCCGAATATGCTGATTTTACGGGAGAATTTGTAGAGGAATTTGCGAGTTTCCCCAATGGTGTACACGATGACCTTGTTGACGCTTGTACTCAATTTATCAACAAATTCAAGTTCTATCAAGCAGATTATGTCGAGGACAACAGAACACAGTTCGAGAAAGACCTTGATAAGTTCAGAGCAAAGCGTTTAGGTGGTACAAATAAAACAAGAAGGAGCTATTATTGATATGTTTGTAAAGAGATTTAAAAGAAAATGTGATGTAAGAGGATGTAAGAATACTGCTAATGTGTTCTTAATCTCAAAGCGTAGAGAAATGGGAAACACCATTGCCATCTGTACAGAGTGCTTGAAAGAGGCACAAGCTTCTATTGATGGATATGTAGAAGAAAAGAAAGTTGTTGTTAAAGAGGATAAACCCTTGTTTCCTCACCCTGAATTAGATGTAACTCAATCTTCTGTTGCTGATGACGATGAAGAGCCCAACTCAAACGAGGTTATCGATGAAGTCACAGAGCAAAAGGAATCTGTTTCAGTAGCAGAAGATTCTGTTACCATAGACGAAGAACCGATTATCACAACAACCAAACCCGAAGTAGTTTTACCTGCTGAAGCGACAAAGACCAACGGCAAGAAGAAACCCAACAACAAAAAGAAATAATCGGTGATGTAAATGTTAGATATTAAAGACATTCTTCTGATTGCAGTAATTGTATTGCAATCAATTCTGCATTATTGTGAGCGACGGGATTTGTATAATCGTATTATGAGCAAAAGCTTAACCGAGTACAAGCAAAGCGATAAAAACCTTCCTCCTCATATCCCGTCAGCTCACGATAGAGTGTTAAATAATTGGCGTAACAAGGCAGGTGATAGATAATGAATTTAGGCAGATTTCAACCACCTATTGATGGTGTTATTGCAAATGTAGGTAGTCTTTTCGGATTAAAGGGAAAAGACAAAGACGATGATGTTGCAGGAATGATAGATGTTGATGAAGAGGGAAAGGTCCTTTTCAAAGAGGACATTATACAAAAGGTCCTTGAAGATTTGGAAAAGAGAAAGACAGAAAGAAGTATATTAGAGCAACAATGGACTTTGAATGCTAACTTTCTTGTTGGTAACCAATACTGCGAGATAAATCCATATAGGGGCGATATTGAACAGTTAGAACCAGTTTATGATTGGCTCGAAAGAGAAGCCTTCAACCAAATTGCACCCTTGATTGAAACCCGTATCGCAAATCAAAAGAAACTCAACTTTATGATGAAAGTCAAGCCTGCTACAAACGAGCTTGACGATTATGCAAAAGCTGAAACCTCTACAAGCGTCCTGCAACATACACAAAAAGTAACAGACTTTGAGAGCAAGAAAAACACAATGCTCCATTGGAATGAATTGTGTGGCAACTGTTTTTGGCTATCTTGGTGGGATAAGGACAAGGGCGAGAAATATGCCGTAGAACAACTTTTTGAGCTTGACGAAAACGGAGAGCAGAAAAGCAAAGAAACCGCTTATTATCAGGGCGATTTAGACTATGGTTTAATAACACCTTATGAAATATATCCCGAAAGCATATTTAAACAGACTGTCGAGGCTCAAAGGTCAATCATTCTTGAGCAAGTAAAGACTGTTGACGATATATATGACTTATACGGAATTAAGGTAGAGGGAACAAATGTAGAAACCTTTGAACTTACTCCCGTTGGTTCGGGTGGTGGTTTTGGATATGAAAACACTACAGTAACAATAGGTCATAGAACAGTAGATAATGCAGAAAAGGTTATAACATACTTTGAAAAACCTTCAAAGCATAAGCCGAACGGACAGATGATTATAATTGTCGGTGACAAAGAGCTTGTGTATTATGGTGATTTACCTTATAGCCGAATTCCCATTATTCAATCTGTTTGTATTGAGGTTGCAGGTCAATTCTTTGGAAAGTCTGCAATTGAAAGAATGATTCCGATTCAGAGAGCATATAACGGATGTGTCAACAGAATACACGAATATATCAAGCGTGTTGCTATTGGTAGCTATATTGTAGAAGAAGGCTCAATCAACATTGAAGAATATGAGGCAGAAGGACAAGCACCGGGCAAGCTTGTTATATATAAACAAGGCACACAAGCTCCTACACCTACACAAATCGGTGTATTACCTAACGAGATAATGCAAGAAAGATACAATCTTAAACAAGATATGGAATATGCTGCAGGCGTTTCACAGCTTATGGTGTATGGACAAGCTCCATCGGGAGTAACAAGTGGTAAAGCATTGGATAACCTTATGGAGATAGATAATACAAGACTTTCTCTTACGGGTGATAATGTAAGAAACTCGGTCCGCAAACTTGCTATATTGTGGCTTGAAATATACAAAAGGTATGCTACAACTCACAGAATTGTAAACTATGTAGGTGGAAACAACATAGGAAAAGCGATTATTTGGAGCAACGAGGATATAAACAGCTACGATGTTGATTATGTTACCGAAAATGAGCTTTTATTAAGCGAGGATGCACAGAAACAAAGATTCTTTGATGCTTACAATATGGGATTATTCACCGATAAAAACGGAGTGATTCCTGCAAGAGTAAAGCACAAAGCTTTGGAGTATATGAAATGTGGTAACTATTCCGACATTATGAACATAGATCAACTGCAAATCCAAGCGGCACAAAGAGAAAATGTGTTCTTTGAAAACGGCGTTATTCCCGAAGTGTCAGACTTTGATGAACACGAAATACATATAGAGGAACATTTAAGATTTGTTCTGCAAATGGATTTCCAACTGTTAAAAAAAAGAAAGCCCGAATTTGCACAAGCTCTTGAAAACCACTTACGACAACATAAAAATATAGTGGCAAAAGAAGAACAACAAAAAATGATGATGGCACAAATGGGTGCAATGGGTGGTGGTCTGAATGGTTAAAGATGGGTGGTATTTCTGCAAATGCGGGAAAAAGCTCTTTCGTGTTCTTCCCGAAACTAAACTTTTTAACTTTGTCTGCTATTGCAGTAAATGTAAAACTGAAAAAATAATAAATATTTAAGAGCCAGAGCCAAAGAGCCAGAGCCGTTTACCGATTTATTCGTGTAACGGCTCTTTTTATTTTTAATTTTTAAAAGGAGTGAAACACAATGCCAAATTTCGATGAAGCTATAAAAGCAACTGAAGAAATGTTTGCAAATGAAGAACAGACAGCTTTAGAGGATGATATCCAAGCACAAGAAGTCGAAGAACAGGCTGAAACTGTAGAAACACCTACAGAAACAGAAGAAACAATAGAGCAAGTAGAGGAACAACCTACACAAGAAAATGCAATTTTAGACGATGCTGTAAATACTGCCGAAATTGCCGCTCAAGCAGCACAAGAAAAAGATATGCAGTTACAACAAGCATTGCAGGAACTCGAAGCTCTAAAGGCACAAAATCAGCAAATGCAGGGTGCTATTCAAGAACTATCCAAGAAGAACGAAGAAAATCTGATTGAAGAGGCTATGCAACCGCCCGTGCTTGACATTAATGGACTTGCTTTTGCTACAGAAGAAGAAATTGCACAAGCACACGCAGAATTTGCACAGAAAATGTCTGAATATAATCGTCAACAGATTATGAAAGAACTTGCACCCACACTTGAATATGCAAAAAAGGGTATGCAAGATGCAGAAAAATCAGACACACTTTCAGCTTTATCACAGGTGCCTGAATTACAAGGCATTGGTGATATGCTTCCTCAGTTAGAAAAGATTATTGCAAACAATAGATGGTTACAGTCCGATGATATGCCTATGGACGAAAAACTTATAAATGCTTATGCGATTGCAAGAGGCGTAAACGCTATCAATACTCCGCCTGAAGAACCTAAAAAGCTTACAGACGAAGATTTGATGAAGCTTTACGATGAAACCCCGACATTCCAAGAGCTTGTCGAGAAGAAAAGACTTGAAGCAATCAAACAAAGTCAGCAAGTGCCACCGTTTTCTGCAAGTAGCGGTGCGGTTAATGCGGCACTCAATATAAAAGAAAAACCAAAAACATTTGAGGAAGCTTCAGAGCGAACGCGCAGAATGTTCGGTTTGGAGTAATCCCAAAATAACAAATTTAAATCAGGAGATGATTATTTATGGCACAGAATCTTATTACATTTGAAAAAGCTTTAAAAGAAAACTATTTACCCGTATGGCGAAATGGTCTTACAACAGAACCCACAGCCTTACTTGGCAAGATTAAGAAAGTACCTCTTAAATCTAACAAGATTGTAGCTACTGCTCCCGTAGGTCTTTCAGGTGGCTTTGGCTTTGGTGCAGAAGGTCTTGCTACACCCGCTGCAGGTGGTGTTAAGTTTGAAAGATTTGAAACTAACGCTAAAGATATGTATGTTAACATCGCTATTTCTACAAAAGCGGTAAGACTTACAGGTTCAGGCGGTGCAATGGCTAACGCTCTCGACACCGAAGTAAAAGCAGCTTATGAAACTGCAAAATGGAATGTTGGTCGTTCTCTCTTCGGTAACGGCTCTGGTATTCTTACCACATCAGAAGCAGTAAGCAATAGCAACACAATCAAGGTTGCAGATGTTAAGTACATGAAGGAAGGTCTTATCGTTGATGTTTATCCCACATCAGGATTAGAACCTCAGGAAAAGGGCAAGGGTGTAAGAATTGTAGCCGTTGACAGAACAGCTAACACAATTACCATTGCAGGCAACGCTGTTTCACTTGATGCAGGTTTCATCACAGTACAGAACTCTTACAACAGAGAAATCACCGGTATCGGTGCAATCTTTGACGAAAATGTTGCAACAATCTATGGTGTAGACAGAACAGAAAACAAATACTTATTCCCCACAATTGTAGATGCAAACACAGATATTGACGATAGCGTTATCTGGGATTCTGTTGAGGGTGCAGAAACCTACAAGAACTCAAAAATCGATATGATTATGATGGGTAAAGCAGCATACAAACATTACATTGAATACTTAAGAACAAACAATGTAAGAGTTGAATCTATGACAAAAGAAATCACAGGCGGTTTCAAAGCAATCGAATATGCTTTCGGTAACAGAAGCATTGATGTTGTTTACGACCAGTTTATCCCCGATAGTGAAGCTTGGTGCTTAGACACAGGTGCATTAGAACTCCATACACAGGAATGGGATTTTGCTGACTTACAGGGCGGCGGTATCTTCAACCTTATGGAAAATTCATCCGTATATCGTGCTTTACTTGCTAACTACGGTGACTTAATTTGCACAAATCCCGGTGGTTGTGTACGCATTAAAAATTGTGCATAACTACTTTTGATACCTCTTTTTGAGGTAGAATGTCGGTTTTCCCTGCGGTAGCTTTCATCCTTTCTCTACTGCAGGGAACATTGGCACTTGCTGAACCAAATTTTAATATATGGTGGTGATAATATGACACTTCTTGAAATATTTGAAAAAGTAAATTTAGTAGTCCCTATGGAACAACGAATATTCTTTAATTTCTTTGAAGATACAGTAAATGAATTACAATCGTTGTATAGGGATTTTGTCTTTATTAAGGACAAAGAATACACGCCACCTACAAGCCTAACCGATGAAAATGTTGTGTTACCGCTATACCACAATTCTATCGTTGACAATATTCTGTTTTTGGCGAATAAAGGTGAACACTATAAAAGCGAATTTTTAAGAAAATCCAAAGATGCTTACTTGAAATATTGGAACGATAACGCAAAGGGTAGGCGAATAAGAAGAATGAGGTGGTAAAGATGTTTGATAGTGGAATATCAGTTAAAAACCTTGTTGAAGAATTAAAGACAGAAGTAGATATTGCAACGGAAATATCTGATGCTACTTATGTGCAATGGCTCAATTCTTTACAACAGTTGTTATATACCGAAGTTATAAAAGAACAGAAAAAAATAGCCCTTAAAACATCTTCAAATAACAAGATAGATATTTCCTCTATCTCAGTAGAAAACAACGAAAATAGACCGAGATTTGAGGATATTTACGCTATTTATGCTGATGATATTCAGTTGATTAAGTCAACCGTTACAAGTGGAGTCATTTTTCCCAATACTTTTTATAAGGACAATAACGATATTGGCTATAATACAAAAGATGTACCAAACGAATTGACAATAGTATATATTGTTAAGCCTGCTATTGTAACAACTACATCACACGGAAACATAAGTGAGGGCATAAATGTTATGGTCCCGGTAGAATTTATCGACCTTGTAAAAGCTAAATTGCGTGGAGAAGCGTATAAACTTGCTAACGAGGGAGAGCTATCGGCAATGTGGTTAAATGATTATAACATTCTTTTAGAAACATTTAAGGCGTGGATAGCCGAAAAAGCACCTAATTTTGGATTGTAAGGAGTGTGTTCTATGGCAAATAAGAAGAATGAAAACACACTACAGTATTTACAGATGCCTTTGCCAAGTGGCAAGAAGTATTCCAAAATGACAAAGGTTGCTTTTGGCGGTCTTAACAAAAGATATACGCTCGATTCGGGCTATTTATCAAAGGAATCTAACATTTCTACAAGCGCATATCCTTATCTGACACCTTCAGAACAAAAGGAAGAAGTGTTAAGTGGATATTTTATGCCAATTAGTATGTCTGCCTTTGATGATTTTATTGTCGTTGTGTATTACGCAGACAATGTTATTAAGGTGGATTATATTACTTCTGATGGCACTGTGCATACAGGCATATTGGAATCCGACCATGACAGAGTACAAGCCACTCTTGAAACACCAAGAAGCATTGTACAGTTTAATGTATACGACACGCCAACTGATCCGTTGACGGGGCAGTTTGTCAAAAAACTATTATTTTTCCCCGACAAAGCCTCTATGTATATGCGTATCGAAAAAATTGAAGATGCAGGCACATTTGATAAAGATACCGCCGATATGGGCGTAATGTATTACCACTATAATAATGTTGGCACAAAAATCTTTACCATTATCGAACTTGTATCGGAAACGGACAAGGAAGGCAATGTCACATACTCAAGAACATGGAAAACGATAGGCAATCAAGAAGAGCATCCCAATTGTTTTGTTTGTAGTGGTATGACCGTAGATGTCAAGGCATATACAAACGATAAGGAACCGTATCTGCCACCTGATACTGCAAGTCACAACTTCTATTATCAAAACACAAGTGCAGTTGCTAAAGAAGCTGATACACTTTTCGGTGCTGCTATTTATAGATGGGTTGATGATACAAGCGACAGCGAGAATTCAGGTTGGAAAATAAGTGTACCACCTACAATGCCTAATATCAAATATGCCGCAGTACATTTATCAAGAGTGTTTGGTGTTGATGATGACCGTGTATATGCAAGTGGATATAACGATTATACCAACTGGAATTTAGATACTACAGACGAATACAACGAAGCAAACTCTTGGTGTAGTCCTTCACAAGCAAACACCAAAGCAGGCGGTAAATTTACGGGTATTACGACATTTGACAGTCACGTTATATGTTTTAAGCGTGATTTTATGCACGAGATATATAACACCAAAAACCCGTTTAGATTACAAGATATTTACGCAGAGGGTGCTATCGATAACAGAACCATACAAAATGTTGACGGCAAATTGATATTTGTATCTGAGGACGATGTGAAAATCTATACCGGCTCCAATCCTCGTATCATCGGCTACAACCTTAATATGTCGCAGTACACATATGCAGTTTCAGGCACAGACAACAGAAATTATTATCTCTATTGCGAGGATGACCGAAACAACAAATATTTATATGTGTATGATACATTTACAGAGATGTGGTCCGAACAGAGCATTGACTGGAGAGTAATAAGTTTTGCACACAACAAAAACGGTATGTATATGCTTTGCGAAGATGGATGCGTGTACAAAATGGACACCAACGATTATGCACATACTTGGAGTTGTGAAACAGACCTTATCACAAATAAAACTGTTAATATTAAGCACATTAAAAAGCTTCAAATGCTTGTTGAAATAGCTGAAAGTGCAAATATGCGAGTATATATTCTTTATGATGACGAAGAATTTGACGAAAACACATCACATCTTGTATATACAAGCAAGAAAGCAGGTCAATTCCCAATTCGTGTTAAACCTCGTAAGACCGCAAATTATGGCTTTAAATTGCATTTTGAGGGTACAGGATATGTAAAACTATATGAACTTGAAATATTTATAGAAGCAGGCGGTGATTTATATGTCTGATAATATAAATAAAATGGATTTTAAGCAACTTCGCAACGAGGTACAGTTATTGCGTGATGAACTCGCCATAATGAAACGCAAGTATGAGGATATTATCTATAATCTTGATACGGACAATTTCAGTAGTCGTTTTGTAAAAGAGCAAGGCGATATGCGAACCGCAATCAAGGTTACGGCAGAGGGAATAGAAACAAAGGTATCAAACGAAGAATTTGAATCTACCAAGACTCAACTTGCCAATAAGATTGAATCAGAGGTTAAAACCCTTACCAATGCCGACAAGGAATTATCTACAAAGATAACACAAACTGCGGATGCAATTAGATCCGAGGTTAAAAGTGCAACCGAAACACTTGACGGAAAGTTTGACAACTATTCAACCATCGAGCAGACTGCAGATGCAATCAAAACACAGGCGTATGCAAGTGCTGATTTATCGTCTGCAATCCAAATAACCGATTTAGCTCAGGCAACAGACCAAACAAAAACATACTACATTGTAGATGGTGATGGCAATAAAGTTTATTACTATTACAACAAAATTTCAAAGAAATGGGAAGAAATTGTTGGTGGTGGCATAGATACCGTATTTGAGCAAACGGCAACAGGGTTCAAACTTAAAGGCAATGTTAAAGTTGATGGTAGTTGCATTTTGACGGATTCGTTGATTTTTGACAGTTCAGACAATCCGTTGCAAGTTGAGTATTCGGTTGATGGAACAAACAATTGGCATTCTACTTTTGCTTCTGGTAGCGATATGTTTATGAGGCTGAAAATAGGTGCAAAGTGGAGCGATGCCATGAAAATTGTTGGTGTTGATGGTCAGCCGGGCGCTCCCGGTAGTAACGCAACAGTAACAGCGCAGAAAGTTTTCGATGTTCTTACCAATGGTGGCACTACACAAGGTTTATTCCCTGTATTTTATGACGGCGGCGACAAACTATTCATCAATGCAGAGTATATCAAAACGGGACAGTTAAGTGCCGACTATATCGATACAGAAAACCTTTCGTGTACAAGGTTGTATGCAAAAGACAATTACAATGGATATAGCGTAAGACTTAACGGAAGTATTGGTGACTTTGGTATTTTTAACAGTTCTGCAGGTGAAAATTCTCAAGCTAATGATACCACTTGTATGTTTGGTGTTTATAACTCTTTTCCTAACGTCAATTTTTATGTTTATGGCAATAATTTTTTGGGTTACGATGCAAACAACTTCAAGGTATGGGCGAAGGGCGATTGGGATTTTTCTGCTTGCGATTCTGTAAACTTTGGTGATTTTGGCACTGGCGGTGGCACAGTTGTTGCCGTGTTCGGTTAAGGCGGTGGTTTTGTGAGTTACGGATTTACTGTTTATACCGACAGATCATCGATTGAAACAACACAAGTTTATTCCCAAACATCAAGCACAACATACACATATAATTACGGAACAGGGCAACATAGTTTAAATGGATTTACAGATGGTCATTATCTTAGGTTTACTGCTGTCCCGGCTGATGGATATGAGTTTAAACGATGGATATATCATATAGGTTCTCCGACTGCCACGACGCAGTATAGCACCTCAAACCCATTTCAATATTATGGTAGTGCAGGCAACAACATATATATTGCCGCAGAAGGTCAAGCAGCATCCAGCGGTGGTGATGGCGGTGGTGGTAGTGTTGACAGTCCGTGGACCAAGTATTATCAAGACCATATTGATATGACGGATTCATCAATCGGAAGCAGCATTGTAGATATATACAACCCACAAACAGGAAGATATCAATTAGAAGAATACAGTTTACACATATACTCTGTAACTTTTGCAAAAAGCGGATATGCACATTTTTACACAGAAAGCAATATTGATACTATCGGATATTTGAGTTATTACCCTACATGTAACGATGAGGATTCAGAACCTTTATATATTCTTGCCTCGGATGATGACAGCGGCGATGGTAGGAACTTTGATATAAAGTATTATGTTACCGAAGGAACATATTATATCTTTGTCAGGGGGTACAGTGGCGAAGAAACAGGAGATGTGGCGTTATGGGTTACGCAACCGTGGGAACTCAATTCATCGAGTTATGGCACATTATCAGGCTCTAAAAGCGAAAGCATATATGTATCACAACCATATACTCTGTATCGCCGTACTGTGTCTTTTTCAAAAAGTGGAACAATAACAATCTCTACATCAGGCGGTAATGGACTTCGAGGTTGGTTAGGCACTTCTTCAGAATGGGATTATGGTCAACCTCTAAGTTATATCACTCCTGTGAGCGAAAACATTGGCTTTTCGAATTTCACTAATTCTTATAATGTTGTTGCAGGACAAGTTTATTATGTTTGGGTTGCTCCTAATTCTGCAAATAAGGGTTATACATTCACACTTAATATATCTTCAGCAGAAGAAACAATAGATTATTTTGAATGGTCATCTGCCGTTGCACAAGGGTTACCAGTTAAAAATGTATCGCATACCGAATGGGATAGTTTTATTGACAAAATTATAGAGGTTATAACGGCTAAAGGTAATCACAATCAACCTATTACCGAGGCGAAATACGGTTATCCAGTAGGCACAACATATCTGACGATGCTGCGAGATTGCTATTTAACATACGATACCAATTTACAAGGCTATCCTTTAACGGCTAAAAAGTTTAATGTCGCACGATTTATTATAGGTTCTAATGTTTCTACAGGAATATCAGATAAGACATCAAAAACGAGTAAAGTTTTGGCATCGGATTTGATTAAATTAGAAAACTGTCTAAAGACTTGGCAAGGTTAAATTATATAACAATATAAAGGAGTGAAAGCAATGTTTATTAAATTCAAGGGTAATGATGTAGAACTTAATACATCTTCTATCATCGAGCAAAAGCTTTTCAAACAGGGAGAGTCGGCAGGTTGGTTGTTGTCGCTTCATATTAACGGCAATTTTAACGCTCCCGAGCTTGATAGTATGTTGACCGAAGAAAGTATAGGCGAAATTACTTTAGTTGGCGAGAGCGAAAAACCGACCATTATTTCAGGGTATCAGAAAGTGACTTCTTGTGTAGTAAGATATTCAGAGAATAATGCTACAGCCGAAATTCAACTAACAAAGGGGGTTTAATGTATGGCAGAAGAAATTAAGCTTTATGAGTTTGACAAAACTGGTACAACTGGATTTAACTTTGTATTTGAAAAAGATCTTAAAGCTAACGAAACTGTTATTGTTAAGATGCCTCCTGTTTCTGCAAACAAGAGAGGTATAAATGATATCGGATGGTTGAGTAATGGCGATGTTACATTGTCTGGAACATTTGCTAAAAATCCTAAAAGCGAAACTGCATTGTGGCAAGAAATAAGAGTACACGATGAGGTTAATAAAACTACTGCTGCTATTAAAATTAAAAATAATGGTGGTGCTTGCAGAATAGAAATGCGAGCAATATTCTATTAAAAGTCTGGTGGTGATAAAAAATGATAGGTAACTTATCTAAATCAAAAGGCTTTAAAGGTGACAATGGAAAGGATTTCACTTATGACGATTTCACACCAGAACAACTTGCCGACCTAAGAGATGACATCATTGGTATTCTTGATCCTGATAATTTGATTGAGAAAACAGAAGTCATTCCTATGGAACATGGCGGTTTGAAGCCAAAAACTGGCGAACTTGATGCACGAGATGATGCAATAAGAAGTGTAGATTATCTGCCAGTTACACCCGGAAAAACCGTATTTTTTACATCGAGTTTACCCATAGGTGGTTCAGACCACCAAGTTCGTGCGTGTTTTTACGATACTAATTACGCTTGGGTTAAAACAGTCTACTTGGAACTTAATACTGATTTAACCATAAAATCGGAGTGGCAATATTTAAAGATTTATCGCTCTGACACAACCGACACAACGGTAGAGATGGCTCTTGCAACGAGAGAGATAAAACCGGAATTTAAAAAGATTTATTTTGCTGACCACGGATATTCAATGTACGGTGCTATGGTAGATGATGACACAATGCATAAGCTTGTTATTGCCTCATCCGGCAATGACGACAACGAATATAATATTGTAGAAATAAGAGCACCTGAGCACGCCCCAAGTGAGGCTTCGTTGGCACTAATGACTAAGGG
>JAZQVQ010000056.1:0-2405 GCA_045631825.1 Eubacteriales bacterium
TGCACGGAATGCGGATTCAACGACTATCCGAATTTCATAAGACGTTTTAAACAACACACAGGATATTACCCTGTTCAATACAGAGAGTTGTTTGGATAAGACTAATATATAATTGAATATTATAAACCTTTTAAAAACGAAAAAGAGCAAAAACCGATTTGGTAACTTAAATAATGCAATTTTTACAATCTTCAAAGTGCAGTCTAAACCGATAAAAATCACATATTTTCCGTTCAATTTTTCTTAAATGACAATACATAATAAAAACTAAATCCATTCGACAAAAGTTAATTCTTAACGGTTTAGAGCGATAAGAATTAACTAAAAACACCGTGTCTTGAAACGCAATAGATACAAAAATTCCTGACTATTACCTAGCGTAGAGTTAGAAATTGGATTTTTGTGAATAATCTCTCCGCCGTCGGTTTTGCCGACGGTTCGCCGCCGAAAAGGTTATAGGGTGAACCGTCACTTTCTCAATTCGGACAAATTTTCGTAACCCCACAAACCCATACAGAATAAAGAAAAAAGCCAGGGAACACCTAGTGTTTCCTGACTTTGTTTTTATGGTCCGAGTATTCATAAGGGATTACTTAATGGTGGTGTTTATTCCCATTACTATTAGGGCTGATTCTGACAAAAAGAAACTGCCCTCAGACAAGATTTTCTATCTGCTTAGTCAGAGAAGAGGGAGCGTGAACCTTTGCAATTATCTCTTCGTCCGCATCTTTATCTACAATGAGTTTGTATTTCATCGCATCAAATCCTTATTGTTTTTTCATTTGTCTGAGGAAGCTGAGAACAGCTATCGCAGTTATAAATACACTGTACAGAATAATGGGCATAACGTGAGTTATGGTAAGCTCAAAGTTTCCGCTGAATAAAGCTTTTTCCATTTCTGCTGCGTGAACAAACGGTAGCACATTCGCAATTTTTTCGAAAAATCCACCCACAAGTTTCAAATCAAACCATACTCCGGATAACCATGCAGAGAGATTAGTAAGTAATGCACCGCAAATACCGCCGACTTGTTTAACACCAAAGATACTTCCACACAAAAGCCCTAATGCAATATTTAAAACAGCCATTGGTATTATACCTATTATTGCATAAACAATGTTTATGCTGACCGTCAAGCCCAGAGGAATCGCAAACAGGTAACAAATGATTGTCTGACTAATGGCAAGAGGTAAAAGAGGTAGCATATAGCCAAGAATAAAATCAAAACCTGTAAGTGGTGTTGCGTATAATCTTTGCAAAAAAGCACTTTCTCGGTCTTTGGCAATCAGCGTTGCAGAAAAAAGTGTCATGAATGACAGCCCGAACACAGTAATTCCGGGGGTAAGTGTATCAATATCAAACAATTCTGCGGGGATATTTTTCTGCAAGCTACTCAGAAGTAATAGTAAAACCAAAGGAAAACCGAGACCGAAAGCAAGGTTTATCGGGTCGCGTAGAATCTCCTTTGTACACCTTTTTGCAAATGTCAACATTCTCATAATGCACCCTCCTTCACTATAGAAACGAAGGCTGATTCAAAGTTATTTGTACCTGTCATTAGCTTTAATTCTTCTGTAGTTCCTACAGCAAGAAGATTACCGTCTTTCATGATGCCTATGCGGTCAGAAAGCGATTCTGCTTCTTCCATATAATGTGTTGTAAGAATAACGGTTACTTTGCCCTTCAATGAGCGAATCATATCCCAAAGTTCGTGTCGTGCAATAACATCCAAGCCAAGAGTAGGTTCATCCAAAAAGAGTATATGAGGTTCACTGATTAGTGCCATAGCAATACTTACACGGCGTTGCCATCCACCCGATAGCTTACCCGCCTTTCTCTTCAAAACAGAATCTACAGCAAATTGCTCGGTAAGCTCTTTGATTTTTGCATTGCTTTTTTCTTTAGAAAAACCATGAATACCACACATTAATTCAAGGTTTTCCTTTACAGAAAGATTAGGAGCTACTGCAGTTTCCTGAGGTGATACACCAATCAATCGCTTTACCTGTTCGGGTTGTTTAGTTATACTGTATCCACCTATAAATGCATCCCCGTCCGTTGGTTTTGTTATACAGGTTAACATCTTTATCGTTGTGGTTTTTCCTGCTCCGTTAACACCCAACAGAGAAAAGAGTTCCCCTTGATGTATTTCTAAATTGAGCTTATTCACAGCAGTAAGATTTTTGTATCTTTTTACAAGCTCAACTGTTTTTATTTCTTGCATTTACGTTAGCCTCCTTTTCTTTTGCAGTACCATCATAGCAAATATAAAAGAGGAAATGTTGGTTTTTATTTAATCGGTCATTTATCGCATCTCATCGGTTGCAAAAAGTATATCACATTAACACCTTGTATTTCAAATTACTCTAAAGGTTGTTGAAAGCATCCAAAATTGTTCAATTATT
>JAZQVQ010000057.1:0-5243 GCA_045631825.1 Eubacteriales bacterium
CCGTTTTATTGTAGCTCCGCTCGTTTTTGCCCCCGGTAGAACCGGGGGTTTATTTCCACGTCTAAAGACACCAAATAAAGCATTGTGGTTTGGACGTCCACAATGCTTTTTATATTGTTAAAATTAAAATGATAAGTCTTGCTTTAAACGGATTATACCGTCCTGACTCTGTGAACGAGCCGACCAGATGATTTTTCTGGGACAGTGCTTTTCACACTCTCCGCAACCGGTACATAAAGAGTAATCAATTTCTGCAATGTAATTGTTTACCTTTATCGCACCCACAGAACAGTTTTTTTCGCAGATTTTGCATCCAATGCAACCGATGTCACAGTAACTTCTTGTCACAGCACCCTTGTCCGAGGAGGAACAGCCAACCCAGAATTTTGCATCGTAGGGTACAAGCTTGATTATGCTTTTTGGACAGGATTTTACACAAGCACCACAAGCGGTGCACTTTTGATAGTCTATTGTGGCAACACCGTTTATGATGTGGATTGCATCGAATTTACAAGCCGCAGCACAAGTTCCAAGACCTATACACCCGTTGGGACAAAGCTTATCGCCGCCTGCAAGCTTGCTTGCAGATGTGCAGTCACTAATCCCTGTATAGATGTATTTTTTAACCGCAAGCTCGTGAGTACCCGAACACATAACCTGTGCACGATAACGTATGTTTTCTTGCGTAGGACAAACACCCATAACGGCTGAAATTTTGTCGTTTTGCTCTTTGGGTACGGATTTGCAGGCATTAGTGGGTGCCTGACCTTTTACGATTGCTTCGGCAAGAGCAGAACAACCTGCATAGCCGCAACCCCCACAGTTTGCACCGGGCAATAATTCGCAGATTTTCTCGATTCTTTCATCAGTCTTTACAAAAAATACTTTGCTTGCAAACGCAAGTATTAAACCAAGAAGTCCGCTTATAAGGGCAAACCATAAAAGTGCGTAAATAATGTTTACCATAAACTAAATCTCCTTTCCCAACTTGTTAAAATGCAAGCTCAACGCCCTGAAAACCGGCAAAAGCCATTGCTATAAGACAAGCAGTGACAAGTGCAATAGGAGTACCTTTAAATGCCTTTGGTGTGTCTGCATAGGCAACTCTTGCACGGACGCCGGCAAAAATTATAATCGCAAGTGTCCAGCCAAGAGCAGAACCAAAGCTGAAGATTACCGACTGAATAAGATTGTATTGTTCCTGTACACAGAGAATGGTAGCACCAAGAATTGCACAGTTTGTTGTTATCAACGGAAGATAAATTCCAAGAGCTGTGTAAAGAGCTGGTACTGATTTTTTGAGAAACATCTCTATAAGCTGAACTAAAGAAGCGATAATGAGAATAAAAGCAATGGTTTTAAGATACTCAAGCTGTGCAGGTACGAGGATGTAGGTGTAAACAGTATAGGTTATAACCGAGGAAATGGTCATAACAAAAGTTACCGCACAACCCATACCTATCGCAGTGGAAGGTTTTTCGGAAAGCCCAAGAAAAGGACAAATTCCGAGAAAACGTGAAAATATGTAATTTTCAATTAAAACCGATGTTATTAAAATGCCGATAAGAGAACCTAAAGTCATTTTTACTTACCTCCCTTTCTGCTCTTTGAGTATGAAAGAAGAGCGTTGACGGCAGCGATAAGACAACCGAGCGTTAAGAACGCACCTGCCGGCAGACTGAAGAAAAGCATAGGCTTGTATGCAGGGAAAATAACCTTTCCAAGCAGCGTTCCTGAACCTAGGATTTCTCTGATAGAACCTAAAATGCTTAAAGCAAAAGTAAAACCAATGCCCATAAAAAGCCCGTCGAGCATAGAGTTTACAGGACCATTCTTGGAGGCGAAGGCTTCTGCTCTTGCAAGGATGATACAGTTTACAACTATAAGCGGAATAAACAAACCAAGCGATTTGTCTAAATCCGGAATATAAGCCTTTATTAAAAGCTCAACCGCCGTTACGAATCCTGAAATAATAACTATGTATGCGGCAATTCGCACTTCCTTGGGTATGAATTTTCTTAAAAGAGAAATAAGCAAATTTGAAAGAATCAGAACAGCAGTTGCAGAAATACCCATACCGAAACCATTTTCAAGAGAGGTGGTTGTTGCAAGAGTGGGACAAGTTCCGAGAAGCTGAACAAGAATAGGGTTTTGCTCGAAAAGTCCTTCAAAAAACCTGTGTTTTAAAGATGTTTTTTCACTGCTCACTTTGACTTGCCTCCTTTGAATTGATGTGTAAAGCAACGGCTCCGAGTGCCTCGTCCACCGCAAGTATTACGGGCTTTGAACTCTTTGTCGCACCCGAAATTGTATCAACACTCTCGGAAACGGGGCTTGTTTTGTTCATAAACTTCATAAGGAAGTCCGGGTTTTGTATCTTTGTTCCGATACCGCTTGTTTCTGAAAGGGAAACCACCTTTACTTCACGGACTGTAAGATTGGGGTTTATTGCTATAAGAAGATTGATTGAGGCTTTAAAACCCATAGGGCTTGCACTTACACAGTAGCCTGATGTACCGTTTGTTCCGGATAACTCATAGATACCCGTTATACTTCCGGAAAATTCCTTGTCGACCCTTGAGCAAACAGTAATACTTCCGTCATCACTCTCGGAAATAAAGTCTTTGTCTTTTACGACAAAATCAATACCATATATTTCCGAAAGAGCAGAGGCTGTGCTTATAAGCGAGTTGTATGCAATTTTGTCTTTGGTTATGAAGTTTACCGATGCGACAATAACTGCAACTACAGAGCATATAATAAGTAACTTTAACGCAATAATTAAAAGTCTTTTGATTTCTTTAGTTTGCATTTTTCTTGCCACCTCCGAAATGTCTTGGTTTTGTTGCACTGTCTATGTACCAGACAAAAAGGTTCATAATAAGAATTGCAAACGAAACACCCTCAGGGTATCCGCCAAAGAACCTTATAAATACTGTTATAAGTCCGCAGCCAACACCGTATATTACTCGTCCTGTGGTTGTTACGGGAGAGGTTGTGTAGTCTGTTGCCATAAAGAAGGCTGCAAGAATAAGTCCGCCGGTGAATAGCTGGTATAATGCAAAATCAGTCCTTGAAATGTTTTGCATAGGGAAAGCGTAGGATACAACAGCCACTGTTGCGATGTATGAAAGCGGAATGGCAGGGGAGATAATTTTCTTGAAGACAAGATATAATCCGCCAAAAATCAAAAGCGATGCGGAAATTTCCCCGATACAGCCTGCAAGATTGCCAAAGATAATGTCGATAAGACTTTGCTCGGGTATAACAGCATTTTTCAAGTCAGCAAGAGGTGTTGCACCGGCAACGACATCGCTTGTCGATGATAAAATGTCTGAAACATTTATCTTAAAAGCCGGCAGATGCTTGTATGGAACAGTAAAGGATGTAAGCTCCTGCGGAAATGCAACAAATAAGAAAATTCTTGCTGCAAGTGCAGGGTTTACCACATTCTTGCCGATTCCACCATATAACTGCTTTACAATTACGATAGCGAAAAATGAACCTATTACGGGAAGCCATAACGGAACCGAAACGGGAAGCGAGAAAGCAAGTAGAATACCCGTAACAACGGCTGATAAAT
The DNA here is from genome assembly GCA_045631825.1 of Eubacteriales bacterium. GTDB lineage: Bacteria > Bacillota > Clostridia > Oscillospirales > CAG-382 > UMGS1387. Next base: position 3,584 of record JAZQVQ010000057.1, read on the forward strand.
CGCCAAGTGAATTGGATTTTTGCATAATTTTTCTGTATAGGTACTCAAAAGCCATACAAGATGTAACACTTACTAAAACTATGGTGAGCGAACGAGCACCAAAAATATAAATTCCCCATATAAGAGCAGGAAGTAATGCAATTATGACGTCTGCCATTATTCCCTGTGTGGTAAGCGGACCTTTTACGTGGGGAGAAGCGGACATTTTCAAAATTTTTTTTGAAACAGAATCCTTATTGTTCATTGTGATTTGTCCTGCCTTTCTTTTGCTTTGCTTTCTGCAGCCTTTCTTGCCGCGAGAATTTTGCCCTTCTCGGTACGTATATATTGAACTATAGGTACGTTGCCTGGACAAGTATAAGTACAGCAGCCACATTCAACACAGGAAAGAACGTTGAACTTGAGTGACATTTCGTCGTCACCTGCTTTTGAAAACTGAGCTAAATAGTTTGGCATAAGATGCATAGGACAAACGCCGACACATTTGCCGCAGTGAATACAAGCGTGATTTGTATTTACCACACCCTTATCGGAAAACGCAAGTATCGCCGAGGTGTTTTTCATAACGACAGTGTTTAAATCCCATTGTGCATTTCCCATCATAGGGCCGCCACTTATTATTTTTGTGACATCGTCTTTAAGACCGCCGCAGTATTCGAGTACATCGGCAAAGGATACACCTATCGGGATTCGTAAATTGCAAGATTTGCCTACAGCATCGCCGTCAATTGTGACAATCGTGCTGATGAGAGGTGTGCCTTTAGTTACAGCATTCTTTACCGCAATGGTAGTCTCGGTATTGAATATAACTATACCGACATCTGCAGGTAGTTTTCCCGCAGGAAGCTCGACGCCTTTTAAAACGTACATAAGCTGACGCTCGTCACCTTGAGGATATTTTGTTTTGAGAAGCTCAACGGAGATATCTTTGCTGCTTGCGGATGCTTTTTCAAGCACCTTTGCGGCGTTTTTCTTATTGTCCTCAACTGCTATTGTTATGTGCTTTGCACCTACAGCGTGTTTGAGAATCTTTGCACCCTCGATTATGTCTCCGGGACATTCAAGCATAAGCCTGTGGTTTTCTGTTATGTACGGCTCACACTCGGCACAGTTTATTATAATTTCACTGACCTTACCGATAGCCGACCTTATTTTTGCATGAGTGGGGAAAGCCGCACCGCCCATACCCGCAATACCGGCATGTCTTACTATGTCCGAAATCTGCTCACCGGTCAATGTACTGTACGGCACATCCAAAGGCTTCATGCTTTCATCCAAAGCATCGGCAAAATCGTTTTCGATGACTACAAAAGCGGTTTTTCCGTATCCGGTGTATGAATTTCGCATTTCAATGTCGATTACCGTACCTGAAATACTGGCATGAACAGGACAGGAAAGACCTTGTGTAAAATCACCGACAATCTGTCCTTTTTTTACATAATCCCCCTTTTTTACGAGAGGAACAGCCGGAGAACCGATGTGTTGTTGCATAGGTATGGCAACTTTTTTTGGTGATGGAAAATCTGCTATCGGAATGTCCCGGGTGTTTTTACAGCTTGGAACGTGAATTCCGCCTGAAAAAGTTTTCAACATTTTGACCCCTTTCATTGTGGAGTAATAAAATACTGTATTATTATACCATAAGTAAAAATGCTTGCTT
>JAZQVQ010000058.1:0-1712 GCA_045631825.1 Eubacteriales bacterium
CGAGAGCTTGCTTAACAGCTGATGACATCGCTAAAGAAGCCGAATTCTTCTGCTTCGGTACAAACGACTTAACACAGATGACATACGGTTTCTCAAGAGACGATGCAGGTAAGTTCCTTGATGCTTACTATGATGCAAAGATCTTTGAGAACGACCCATTTGCAAAGCTTGACCAGACAGGTGTTGGTAAGCTTATGGAAATGGCTATACAGCTTGGTAAGCCTGTTAACTCAAAGATTCATGTAGGTATCTGCGGTGAGCACGGCGGCGACCCTGTATCAGTTGAGTTCTGCCACAAGATTGGACTTGATTATGTATCATGTTCACCTTTCCGTGTTCCGATTGCAAGACTTGCAGCGGCTCAGGCAGCTATCAACAACTAATTTAAATAACAAAACCGCTGTGAAAAGGCAAACCGCCTTATAACAAAATAGGCAAAACAAAATAAAATTACGACCTTGTAGAAGAAATTCTATGAGGTCGTATTTTTACGCTTAAAACCTTGCAAAATAGCGATGAAACAGAGATTTCAGGGATATTTACGCCAAAAAACTGGTATTTTTTGTAGTTCTGACGGAAAACTTGATAAAATCTCTATTTTCTGCACTTTTTCCGAAAAGTTCTGACAATAACGATTGTCCGTGCTAAATTACAAACGACTTTGCCTTTTTCGTGATAAAAGGTATTGCCCGAAAACAACCGCTCGCATTTGCGAGCGATTTTTATTGTTTATGACATTGGTTATGTAATAAAAAAAGGGCGATTTTATATCGCCCTTTTAATTTATAATAATTTTATCAGAGATAGCCGAGTTGTGCTTTTTGTTGCAGATTTACATTGGTTTTATAACCTCAAGGCCTCCCATATAAGGACGAAGAACCTCCGGAATTGTTACACTGCCATCTGCATTTTGGTAATTTTCAAGTATTGCAGCGGTTGTTCTTCCTATTGCAACACCCGAACCGTTGAGTGTGTGAACAAGCTGTGCCTTGTCTTTTGGTGAATTCTTAAACTTTATATTAGCTCTGCGAGCCTGAAAATCCTCAAAGTTGCTGCAGGAAGAAATCTCAACAAAACGATTGTAGCTTGGCATCCATACCTCAATATCATATTTCATTGCAGCGGTGAAACCAAGGTCTCCAATACATATCTTAACAACGCGATAAGGAAGCTTTAGTAGCTTGAGAACAGATTCAGCATCTGCTACGAGCTTTTCAAGTTCTTCATATGATTCCTCCGGTTTTGTAAACTTTACAAGCTCTACCTTGTTAAACTGATGCTGACGAATAAGACCTCTTGTGTCGCGGCCGGCAGAGCCTGCTTCCGCACGGAAGCACGCGGTGTAAGCACAGTATTTTAAAGGGAGTTTTGAACCGTCAAGTATTTCGTCGCGGTGCATATTTGTAACAGGAACCTCGGCGGTTGGGACGAGAAAGTAATCGGTGTTTGCAACCTTAAATGCATCTTCTTCAAACTTAGGCAGCTGTCCTGTGCCGATCATACTGTTTCTGTGTACCATAAATGGCGGAAAAATCTCCTTGTAGCCGTTTTTCTCGCCGTGTGTATCAAGGTAGAAGTTAACAATCGCTCTCTCAAGTTTCGCGCCTGCTCCACTGTAAACGGTAAAGCGAGTACCTGTGATTTTCGCAGCGGTCTCTGGGTCAATTATGTTGAGATCGTTTCCTAAATCCCAGTGTGCTTTTGGTTCAAAA
>JAZQVQ010000059.1:0-23462 GCA_045631825.1 Eubacteriales bacterium
TGCAGAACCAAGAATTAGACCTTTACAAATTTTGAAAAAACACCCTCCAAACGTCTTGTAAAATTTGCACCAAAGGGAAGTACCCAGAAACCGTAGGTGTCTGGGGAGCTTTCCCCATACTTTTCGGCGACGAGAAAAGTAACTCCCCCGCGGATAGCGGGCGTATTTGCCGCGGACAGCAAAAAACCGACTAAGAGGAAGAAAACTCCCCACGCAAGCAGGATAAAAAGAGCAACCCCCACGAAATAAAATTTCGTGGGGGTTATTACTTTTATTATCTGTAATCCACAGCCGCCTCAAAAATCTCATAGAACGAATTATTGGGAACTTCGACATCGCCAAATGGCGAGCCGTACTTTTCGACATACTCGTCTATAGCATTTTTATCGGGCTTTCTTCCCTGAGCTGCATTTAATATAACAACAGCCTCTGTTCTTGTCAGCTTGTCATTAGGTCTGAAAAGACTGTTTGCCTTAACATCAGTTGCGTTTGCCTCGCAAAGAGCATTGATATATTTATTTGCCCAATGTCCCGTTATATCACTATAATATGTACATTTTCCGGTATATTCAAACCCATAAATTCTACATACAATCGCAGCAAATTCGCCTCTTGTCACATATGCCGAGGGTTTGAACGTTCCATCCTCATATCCAGTTATTATACCATTTTTAACGCACGCACCAACATAATTCTTAAACCACGAGTCATTTGCTACGTCAGAAAAGTTATTCTCATACTCGGTCTTTGAATCAAATTTCCCGCAGAGTCTTGCCGCAAGTGCCGCAAGTTCTGCCCTGTTGATTTTGCCTTCGGGTTTAAAGGTTTTATCGTCATAGCCTGTAATATAAGTGTCTGCAGTCTGAGAAACTTTCCTGTCGGTATACAGTGCATACACCATTATGTCCTCGTAAATCTTTGCGTTTTCAAGGTCAAACAAATTTTCTTTGTCCTTTGACCATCCTGCAAAATAAAGTCCATCGGGAGCTATTATATGTGGAATTTTTGTTGCCTTTTGTCCAAACATAACAAATTCCGTATCAAAACCATAAACATATCCCTCGAGTGCATCATATGTCACTGCAAAAGACAAAATATGCGGATATTCAGCCTGTTTTGTACTTACCTCGCCCTCTGCAAAAGCCACAGTCTTTGATGAAGCATCCAGTGCATACACCTGAAGTTTGAATTTATAATCACTTGCAAGCTCATCTATTGTACAAGACCTTGATATTCGTGAAATTCCATCAATGCTTTTTACGGCATTTCCGTAGATATCGAACAGTTTTACCATAAAACTATCCGCTACCACGTTTTCCTGTACCTCCCATTTAACCTTTATGCTATCTGTACTTGGTGTAAACAACAGTTTCATACTTGATGTCTGTACGTCGGGATTTGTAATTGGTTCCTCGTCCTTGTTTTCGTCCTTATTGTCGTCATTACTGTCGTCGGGATTTGTATCTTCGTCTGTTTGGGAATTGTTTTCGGAATCATCATCTTTATTATTTTCGGTCTCAGTTTCCGTTTCTGTTTCCGTTTCTGTTTCTGTGTCCGTCTTATCTTCCGGAGCAACATCAAAATTAAATTTCACAGTTGCAGTTGTATTATTGGAATCGCTTCCGGGGCAATAAGAATACTGAACCTTATCATTACTCATTGCAAGAACGCCGGGATACCAGCCCTGCACCGAGCTTGTTACATCCTCTTTTGCAAAATCAATAATCCCTTCAGACAGGTCCTCTGCAGTCTTACCCTCTGCAAGCTTAAAGCGTATGGTTACAATATCAACTTTTCCGTCTGATGCATCTATAAACGACGAGCTTTCCGGAAGAAACCATGCAAACAGCACATAGCCTTTATCTGTGTTTATGAGATTATTACTAGTTATACCGACATTTGTTATGACAATATTATTATTTGCCTGTACAACATCTTTTATATATGAGCCTTGTGTTGGAATGGTCTGAGGAAGTACTGACAAATTTTTATCACACAGGACAAGCAAACTTTCGTCATAGTCTATACTGCAATAGCCGACAATAGCCGTTCCCTTTGAAACAAACAGCCTGACATCTACGGTTTTATCTTTCTCATTATACTCACACTCGAGAATATGTTCTGTCGGAGTACTTGCATTTACGCATAAAGTTCCAACCATAATTGCCAAAGCAAGAGTAACTACAACAAACGAAAAAAGTTTAAATTTTCTCATACTTACCTCCAAATTCCCAGCTACACCTATCCTTACATATATAATATAATAAAACTCAAAATATTTCAATAGAGTTTTTATAAATAATGTAAAAAACAGTTATTTTGTTTTCATCATATAATAACATATCCCGTATTTGCACATAATATATTTAAACTGTAAAAAGGAGTTACATGTATTATATGGAAAAAACTGTTCAGGCAATTATACTCGCCGGCGGTAAAGGAACAAGATTATCGCCTCTGACTGAAAACTTACCCAAACCGCTTATCAAAATTTTAGACAAAACAGCTCTTGATACTGTACTTGACAATTTATCAAAAACTTCCGTCACAAACACTACTGTTACTGCTATGTATCTGACGGATATGATAAAAAAACACTGCAGTGCGAAAAACATAAAAGTTATAAGCGAAAAAGAGCCTCTCGGTACTGCCGGTGCTGTCAAAAACGCATATGACGGGAAAAGTGACTACATTCTCGTTTTATCGGGCGATGGTGTATACGACTTTGACCTTCAGAAAATCATTGATTTTCACACTGACAAATCCTGTGATGTCACAATAGTTACACACTTTACAGAAAACCCCTCCGAGTATGGTATGGTGGTCAGCGACAACGACGGCAAAATAACCCACTTTGTCGAAAAACCCTCCTGGAAGCACGTGACGACAAACAGGGTAAACACGGGGATTTATATGCTCAGTAAAAATATCCTTGAAAAAATCCACGACCGCGTAAATTTTGATTTTTCAAAAGACCTGTTTCCTCTTCTTTTGCAGGAAAACGCAAGTTTATACAGCCTTTATCTTGGCGGTTACTGGTGCGACATAGGAACTCTCGGAGCATATTTTCAATGCAACGCAGATTGTCTTGATTCAAAGGTGGCAGGAATAAATAATACCGGTCTGACTTATTCTGAGTTACAAAAACTCGGCGTAGATGTCGAAATGCCCGTCTATGTATCCCAAAAAGCAAAAATCGGCAAAAACGTAAAGCTTGGAAAATACTCCGTAATTTCCGATTATGTACAAATATCCGACGGATGTGATTTATCTCACTGCATTATATCAGAAAAAACATTTGTGGGTAAAAACAGTTGTATTTTCGGTTCTCTGATAGGCAAAAACTGTGTTATAGAAGAAAACTGTCTCATTTCCCAGGGCACTGCTATGGGGGATAATTGTTTTATCGGTCAATCGAGTATCATCAAAAAGTACAGCAAAATAAGTTCAGGACAAAAAATAGTCAGGGAGAAGAATATGAATATAAATTTCAGCGACAAAAAGCAATCGATTTTCGGAGATAACGGAATAATATGCAGTGATTTGAATTACTGTGGGAATTTTTCCGAGCTTGGTTATGCCATATCCAAAGCTCTTATAAGCTCAAAGCCCGACAATTACTGTGTCCGTCTTGGTTTAATGTGTGATTATTCGGACAATGCATCAATAGTTAAACAGGCCATTATGAGCGGTGTGAGATTTTCGGGAATCCGCTCCTACAACTTTGGCAAAGGTTTTGAATCGCTATGCCATTTTGCCGCAAAGAGTTTTCTTTGTGATGTTACCCTCTTTATTTATTCGACAAACAAAACTGTTTCTATAAAAATGTTTGACTCTAATGCTATGAGTGTCAGTGACGAATTTGAACACTCTGTTGAAAAGGAATTTTCAAATCACGAGAGTTTTAAAAATGCCGAGGCAATTTTCCCAACACAAAACATAGCAGGAATTGAGGAATTTTATTATGCATCGCTTATAAAAAGTGTCTTGCCTTTCACACAGAACAGTTTTCTTGACGATTTTGTATGCAATATAAACTGTGAAAACAATTTCAAGGAAAATTATCCTGCTAAGCTTCTCATAAGAGCTCTTTGTGAAAATGGGGCGAAAGTAAACACGAACAAAAAAGCTCCGTTTACTATATTTATCTCTCCCGACGGAACAAATTGTTACATTTCAAGTTCCTATGCCAGAGCCGATTTTGAGCATATAAGTGCAATTCTTATAAAACACGCAGCAAATGAGGGGTTGGAAATATCTCTGCCCAAGGATTGTCCTCAGGTTTTCAAAACCTTGACTTACGGGCACGGACATACGGTTTGCGACAGAGAAAATTTCAATTCAAGTTCTGAGCCTTGGCTTACAGACCCGTTATTTGCTATACTCAGGCTATGCTTTATACTAAACCAAAATTCAAATACTTTTGAAGAATTATTATCACAGATTCCCGAGTTTGAGACATATGTTGACACATACCTCGGCAGTAAAAACAGGGCCGCTGTCATGCAAAAGCTATCAAAGCTCAATACAGGCAACAGTGACTGCAACGAAGGAATACGTCTGTCTCTTGCCGATGGTGTTGTTACTATAATTCCAACCAGAAGCTCAGGCTTTAGAATTATCAGTGAAGCCAAGAATTTTGAGGCTGCAAAAGAGTTATGTTCCAAAATTGAGGACATTATAGAAAAGGAAAAATAACTCCCCCTAAATACAGAGAGCACTTGTGACAAGTTTCACAGGTGCTTTTCTCTTGTGTGTCTGCCCGCTCTTGACAAACAGGCAAAAATACTATACAATTTAACTGGTGGGTTTTACGTAAAAAACAAATGTCCGGCTCTTACGAACCGGACTATCTAAGAGATAGACAAACCGAGAATTTATATAGTCATATTCCTTTATCTATACTTCCCTTTCCGGTCTGCCTATCGTATTTTCACGTCTAATCTATTTTATGAAATGCTTATGTTTATGACACCATATATACCAAGTTTGGTTTTCTTAAAAAAACGCAATACATCAAATTCATCAACAAAAGAGGTAAAAAAATGGTAAAGTTATCGCCCTCAGTTCTTGCATGCGATTTTTCAAATTTCGGGCAGGAAATTTCCAAAGTAACTCTTGCAGGAGCCGAGTACATACATCTTGATGTTATGGACGGACATTTTGTTCCGAATATTTCTTTCGGAATTCCTGTAGTTGAGGCCGCAAGAAAATGTACAGATGCAGTCCTTGACGTCCATCTTATGATCTCACATCCCGAAAACTATGTTGAGCAGTTTGCTGCAGCCGGAGCTGACATATTAACTTTTCACTATGAAGCAACAAACAACCACGACCAGCTCATTGAAAAAATACATTCACTCGGCAAGCTTGCCGGTATTTCCATAAAACCCGGTACTCCAAGCTTTGTTCTTGAGCCTTTTATAAATAAGGTTGACCTTGTTTTAATTATGACTGTTGAGCCTGGGTTTGGCGGTCAGAAGCTTATAACAAGCACTATTGACAAGGTAAAGGAAGTAAGTCTTATATCAAATCGTCTTGGTGCTTTCCCCGAAATCGAGTGTGACGGAGGAATTACCCCTGACAACGTCTCCCTTCTCATAAACAATGGTGCAAATGTTATTGTTGCAGGCTCTTCTGTTTTTAAAGCACAAGACACACAAAATGCTATAAATGCACTCAAAGGGTTATAAATCGTACTTTAACAAGCATTCAATTTTCAGTTATCTATTGATTTTACATAAATTTAAGTGTATAATTAATACATAAACCAAACGGCAAAATTCATTTTTGAAAGGAATTGTTAAAATTGGAAAAGAACAATAAAAAAATGGATAAAACAGAAATTTCCTCTGACAAGAAAAAAGCTCTTGAAACCACTCTTGCACAGATAGAAAAAAGCTATGGCAAGGGTGCGATTATGAAGCTTGGACAGAATGCGGGAATGAACGTAAGTGCAGTTTCAACAGGTTCGCTCTCTCTCGACCTTGCTTTAGGTATCGGTGGCGTTCCGAGAGGAAGAATTATTGAAATTTACGGTCCCGAGTCATCAGGTAAAACAACGGTTGCACTTCACATAATTGCAGAGATTCAAAAGCTCGGCGGCGAGGCGGCTTTTATTGATGCCGAGCACGCACTTGACCCTGTTTACGCAAAGGCACTTGGTGTTGACATCGAGTCATTACTTGTTTCACAGCCCGATTACGGCGAACAGGCTCTTGAAATTACCGAGGCACTTGTACGTTCGGGTGCTGTTGAAGTTGTTGTTGTCGATTCGGTTGCAGCCCTTGTTCCCAAAGCTGAAATCGACGGCGAAATGGGCGATGCTCACGTCGGACTTCAGGCAAGACTTATGTCTCAGGCGTTAAGAAAGCTCTCGGGTGCTATCGCAAAATCAAATTGTATTGTTATCTTTATCAACCAATTAAGATTAAAGGTTGGCGTTATGTACGGAAATCCCGAAACAACACCAGGTGGTAATGCACTCAAGTACTATGCGTCTGTAAGACTTGATATAAGACGTGTAGAAACCATAAAAGACGGCGGAGAATCCTTAGGTAATCACACAAAAGTTAAGGTTGTCAAAAACAAAGTGGCTCCTCCCTTCAAGGTTGCAGAATTTGACATTCTCTATGGCAAAGGTATCTCAAAGGAAAGCGAAATCATTGACATTGCAGTAAACATTGACATCATACAAAAGAGCGGTTCGTGGTTCTACTACGGTGAGCAGCGTTTATGTCAGGGAAAGGACAAGGTCCGTGAATTGCTTGACGAGAACAAATCTTTGGCTGCAGAAATCGAGGGTAAAATCCGTGACAGGTTGCAGAATGGTGCAAATGCCGACGAGATTGTCGCCGAACCAAACGTCACAGATTCCGGTATTCTCATAACCGAAGAATTTTAATTTTCAATGACTATCACAAGTATAAAGCAATCCGTCGGGGGAAACGAGGTTTACATCAACACCGCCGACAGTGGCAGTTTTACAGTATCTCTTGCAGATTCAAAGCGTATAGGATTATATGGCATAAACGACGAGGATTTTCCTTTTGAATTTCACGAGGATGAACAGCTTGAGTTTTTGTCTCAAAAGCTAAAGGCGATAAAGTATTGTACATATCTTTTGAATTTTTCGGATAAAAGCGAGTTCATCCTCAAAAAAAAGCTTAGAGAAAAGGAGTATTCTGCCGAGGTATCTCTTGCCGCTTTGGAAACACTGAAACAAAACGGTATTATCTGCGACAGCAGTCTTTGTCTCAGAAAGCTGCGTAGCATCTCAAAAGAAAAGCTTTACGGGCCGTACAGAATAAAATCCGAGCTTATGACAAAGGGTTTTTCTGTTGCTGACATAAATGACGCTTTTGAAAATGCAGAAATTGACTTCGATTTGACGTTATCAGAATTATGCCAAAAACTTCTGACAACATCCAAAGTTGATTTATCCGACAAAGCCGCAGCCGACAAATTCAAAGCAAAGCTTGTGCGGCTTGGGTATGGTTTTGAGAGTATAAACAGAGTTTTAAGGGATTTTTCAAACGATAATTTGTGATATTTTTGAATATAATGCTTATTTTAAGCATACATTTTTTAAATTATATTATTTTTTTCAAAAATACTATTGAAATTTGCAATCAAATATGATATAATCTTTTCGTTATGTGCGTAATGCACAATTTATATCATATCATTCGGAGGAATTTTTAAATGCAAGCAATTATAGGTTTAGCTCTGATTATTATGGCAGTTTTCCTTGTAATATCCGTTTTGATGCAGAGCAGTAAAGATCATAGACTTTCCGGTTCTATCGCAGGTGGTGCTGAAACATTCTTTGGCAAGACAAAGGGCAAGACCATCGACGCTTTTTTGAACAAGCTTACAACCATTGTAACAATTATTTTTGTTATTCTCGTTGTTGTTCTCTATGTTATGCAGCCTCAGGAACCAGCTGCAGATCTCGGTAACATTATTGCTCAGCAGCAGAATGAAGAAGTTGCACTCGAACAAGATGCAGAAACAGAGACAGAAAGTGATGTTGATGTTCCTTCAGAAGTTACAGATGATTCTCAGGAACAGTCAGATGCAGCTGGCGATGAAGCCACTCTTGATTTATCAGCTCTCACCACAGAAAGCCAATCCGGCGTTGAAGAGAACACTGCTGAATAAAAAGTGTCCGACATAATAAAAAGCAAAAAGGACGTGAGTTTTATTTCTCCCGTCCTTTTAAATATTTTTACGAGTCTAAATGAGGCTAAATATGAAAAAAATTATTGATGTTATACAAAATGTTTTTTTGAAAACAAAAAGAATACCGTATTTTTTCAAAGAAAATGCTATTCCCTTTTTTGATAAAGTTAAAAATTATTCAACTAAAGTAATAAATGAAAATCCAAGTACCATTCTTCTCATTTTGATTTCATCCGTATTTATAAATATTCTGGAAGAATGGATGCTCAGAAAAGATTTCTTACAGGCAGTAAGCTTGATTTTTACCTCACCTATAATGTTTTGCTACAACACCTTAATCATATTAGCTACGTTCTCCTTAATATTTCTTGTTAAAAAGAGGTTTTTTGTCTACTTTGTTGTAAGCTTTATATGGTACGCAATAGCGTTTGTTAGCTTCTGTTGTATGTCATACCGTACAACGCCATTCAATGCTTCGGATTTTAGAGTTATACAATCAGCATTGTCTATTATTCCGGTGTATTTTTCGAAAATTCAAATTATTTCCCTTATTGTAGCTATTATTGCAATCATTGCACTCGGAATTTATATTTTCATAAAGAGTCCCCGTTCATGTGCCAATCGTTGCAAATCGGCATTTATAACAGTAATTGTCTGTTTTGTTGCTACCATTTCAACCTTTATAAACACATCGGCAAATTTAGACACAACGCATTTTTCAAATTTGCCGACGGCTTTCAGAAAATACGGATTTTCATTCTGTTTTCTCTGTTCAATTCTCGATTCAGGAATTGACAAGCCTGACGACTATTCTATCGAGGCGGTCAAAAACATTGTCGACAAAACCAAGGTCGACCTTGACGAAGAAATTTCAGAGAATCAAAGTGACAAGGTTAATCTTCCTGACATCGACAAAAACAAGGTTGAGCTAAAGGAGGGCGAATATCCCAACATTATTTTCCTTCAGCTTGAATCTTTTTATGATGTAAACAACATTGAAGGATATACTTTCAGCGAAAATCCAATCCCTTATTTTACGGCTCTTAAGGAAAATTTACCGGGTGCAAAATTTACGGTTCCATCTATCGGAGCCGGCACTGCCAACACTGAATTTGAAGTGTTAACGGGTATGGAAGTCTCATTCTTCGGCATTGCAGAATACCCATATCTTTCGGTATTACAAAAATCAACCTGTGAATCCATATGCTACAACACCAAGGACCTCGGGTACACGTCTCACGCAATCCACAACCACAAAGGGACTTTCTATGACAGAAACAAGGTCTTTCCAAATCTTGGTTTCGATACCTTTACCTCCCTTGAAAATATGCCTGAAATTGTGAAAAACAAACGAAATTGGGCAAAGGATTCCATGCTTACCGACGAGATAATACGTGCACTTGACTACACACCAGACTCACAGGACCTAATTTACACAATTTCCGTTCAGCCTCACGGACGTTATCCGGGCTCCTGGAAGAGTTACAACAAGCTTCTCGAAGGAAGTCAGCCTCACATTACAATGTCAGGGAACGACGATAACCCAGAAAATCCGGGTATCAACTATTACATAAATGAACTTCACGAGGTTGACAAATTCCTTGAGGTTCTTATAAACAAGCTCACAGAAAGAGCCGAGCCTGTTGTTCTTATAATGTTCGGAGATCATCTCCCAGCGTTTACTGTCAACAACTGGACACTCAAAGAAGGCGACTATTATCAGACAGACTATGTTGTATGGAACAACTGCGGATATGATTTTTCCGATGCCTTTGATTTGACTTCTTATCAATTAGCTTCGTACATCTTCAAGAAAATAGGCATCACAAACGGAAACATGAATAAGCTTAACCAAAAGTATGCGGGTACGCAGATTGATTATTCAAAAGAACGCCAGATGCTTGAATATGATATGTTATACGGCAACAAGATAGCCCTCGAAGATTCATACGATTATACTCCAACTCAAAATATCAAATTTGGTCTTGCCCCGATAACATTAAGCTCTGTAACTGTTTTTGACGGCAAATGCTATGTTACAGGCAACAACTTCAATCAGTACAGTCATATCAGGATAAACGGTGATGTTATCGATACTTCCTCCACAAACAACGACGAAGTGCTGATAATTGACAAAGTACCCGAGATTGGAGATTTTATCACTGTCGTACAACGAGCTGGAAACCACACGCTTCTCGGACAAAGCACAAACTATGTGATATTCTCTGAAAATATGATAATACAGACGCCTCCTGAGTTTATCCTAAATTCCGAAGAATCATCAGCTCCACAGGAATACTCCGATTTAGACACTATGTCCGGTATGCAAGATACAGAAAGCACCGAAGACGGTCTTTTGGTTACCGATACCCCTATTGAAGTTTCAGATGATATTTCAAATAAGGAAATTGAATCACTCGACGCAGTTAAGTAAAAATATGAAAACCGCAAGTCACTTGTTGTACTTGCGGTTTTTTACACAAACTTATATTACACACAAAAAGGCAGAGAACAATTCTCTGCCTTAATTCTTATTAAATTAAATCAGAATGTAAATCTGTTTCCGGAGTTTGTACGAGGTCTTGTGAAAATCTTTGTTATATCGTCCTCAATGCCCTCGCCGGATTCCTGAGCTTCGTCTTCCTGTGCATTAGCTTCAGCGTCTTGACTTGAACCTGCTTCATCAGTTACAGGTCTTGCAACCTTAAATTCATTTACCTTTTTATCAGAATCAAAACCTGTTGCTATAACAGTTACCTTCATTTCATCCTCGAGTGATGTATCAAAAGCTGCACCCCAGATAATATTTGCTTCAGGATTTGCTTCCTTACTTACGAGATTTGCAGCAAATTCTACTTCTTCAAGTCCGATATCTGGTGAAGATGTGATGTTGATGATAATTCCTCTTGCACCTGTTATGCTTGTTTCAAGCAGAGGACTTGAAATAGCCGCCTTAGCTGCAATTTCAGCCTTATCCTTACCCGAACCTGTACCCACACCCATATGTGCAAGTCCTGCATCTCTCATAGTTGTACAAACGTCGTTAAAGTCAAGGTTGATGAACGAGGGAACGTTTATAAGCTCTGTTATACTCTGTACACCCTGACGAAGAACATCGTCTGCAACCTGGAATGCGTTTGCAAGAGTAATTCTTGTTTCAGATACAAACTTCAATCTTTCATTGGGAATCATAATAATAGAGTCAACGCTCTTTTTGAGGTTTTCGATACCCATTTCAGCCTGAGCCATCTTCTTTCTTCCCTCAAATGCAAAAGGCTTTGTTACAACACCTATTGTAAGTATACCCATATCCTTTGCAACTTTTGCTATTGCAGGAGCAGCACCCGTTCCTGTTCCGCCGCCCATTCCGGCTGTGATGAACACCATATCGGTATCTGCAAGCTCTGCCTTGATATCGTCTATTGTCTCTTCTGCTGCACGCAAACCGATTTCAGGGTTTGCTCCGGCACCTCTACCCTTTGTTACCTTTTCTCCTATAAGTATTTTCTTTGGAGCAGCACAACGCAAAAGTGCCTGCTTATCCGTATTTACTGCTATGAACTCAACTGCCTGAACATTACTTTCTACCATTCTGTTAACAGCATTGTTTCCGCCGCCACCTACACCTATTACCTTGATGACCGCACCGGAATCATACTCTGCATTGTAATCAAACGTCATTTATTTTTTCCTCCTATACCTTTTCACATTATACTAATTATATAATAATATTTTTTTAAAATTTTTTCAATATCTAAATTGACAAAATCGACTGTGTTTACAGATTATTTACTTTTATACTGGCATTTTTTTGAAAAATCAAAAATTTTTTACAATTCCCTCCTTAATATTTTCATCTGATACATCTATTATGCCGCTTCCCCCCTGTGTTAGTTGTTTGGAAATGGCTTTCATAAATTTTATTTTCTGGCTGACGTTTTTTGAGTCACCCAGTTTTACATTATACGAGGCTTTATAATTGAAATTTATATTAAACCTATCCGATACATCAAGCTCAGACACATACGGTATGAGTCCCTCGTCCTCAAAAACCTTATATATTTCCCTTGCAAGATTCATAGAATTATCTTCTGCCACAAGAAATTCTCCTGCAACACACTTTGTTATTCCTCCAAACCTGACATTGATAAGCTTATTCTTTTCAACATAATCTATATCCTTGGTACTGGACAAAACCCGAAGGCTTTGTGAAAGTACAAACATTTCATCCGACACGACAGTATACATTGAAGGCTGAGCTTTTGTAACATTAAACACAACAGTCGACGGAAATTTGCGTTTTATTGTATAAGTATCAATGTACGGAAGATTATACACTATATTTTCTTTTATCTCGTCGTTTGAAAGTGCATACATATGTACTCCATAATCAAGTCCTGCACCTTTAAGAACTTCATCGTTGTTATACGGCAAATCACCCTCAACTACGCATTTTTTTATAACCATAAGGTCAGTATAACAATAATATACGCCTACAACAAGTGCTGCTACAACAAACAGAAAGGCAAGCTTTCTGCCTTTATTCTTTTGTCTTTTTACAGTTTCGGACGCACCTATAAGGTCGGTTTCCTGACGACCTTTTTTATATTCATTTAACTGGTACTTCGCATTCCGATTCTGCACAAATTCACTTCTTTCTATTTTACAAGTCCATTTACAACTTCCATTATTCGTTCAAGCGTATCGTTTACTGCAAACTCTTTGACGTTGTTTTCAATAAAGCTTCTCTTTTTATCATCATCAAGCAGCATTTTCACGTTATCGCAAAGTACCTTTTCATTAAGGTCCTTTTCCTGTATCAAAATTGCAGCATTTTTATCCGCAAGCACCTTTGCATTTTTATATTGATGATTATTTGTAACATAAGGTGAAGGAATAATAATTGCAGCTTTTCCAAGCAGCGATATTTCCGCAAGTGTCATTGCTCCCGCTCTGCATATAATTATATCACAGGCAGATAGCAATTTGTCCATATTATAAATATACTTTGTAACTGTTACATTACCCTTTTTCAAAGTATCCTCATCTTGCATCTGTTCAAATCCAAGTTGTTTATACAAAAAACTCTGCACTTCAAATCCTGCTTTTCCCGTAGCATGAAAATGATACACATTACTTTCACTTAATGTATAATTCTTTACAAGCTCATAGACGTTTTCATTTAGTGGTCTTGCTCCAAGGCTCCCCCCGCAAGACAAAACAACCTTCGCTTCGACCGGAATTCCAAGCTCTTTCCTTGCCTGTTCTTTACTTGTAACAAGCATTTTTTCAGCAACGGGATTTCCCACAAGTACAGGCTTTTGTTTACTATCAAACTTCTTTCTGCTTTCTTCAAAGCTTATCATAACCTTATCGACGTATTTTGAAAGCATCTTTGTGGTTACGCCGGGTTCTGCATTCTGCTCGTGTATACAAGTCGGTATCTTCATTTTAGATGCCGCCTTGAGCACCGGCCAACTTACATACCCGCCGGTTCCGATAACTATATCAGGTTTAAAACTTTTAATTACCTTTTTTGCCGCAACAACACTTGTAACTGCCTTTATTGCAGCATCTATATTTTCAATGCACAATTTTCTTTTAAATCCTCGGACTTTTATATAATGAATCTTAAGCCCTGCCTTTGCAACCAGAACTGACTCCATTCCCTTTTGCGTTCCGACATACTCTATTATCGCATCAGGATTGTCCTTTTTTATTCTGTCCGCAATAGCAAGAGCCGGATTTATATGACCGCCCGTTCCACCGCCACTTACAAGAACTCTCATCAAAGCACCCCTTAAGCATTAATTCTGTCAAGATGTTTTCTCAACAGCAGTCAATTTTGACACCGAAAGTACAACCCCCATTTCAGCAAGAAGTATCATGAGCGACGTGCCTCCATAACTGAAAAACGGAAGTGAAATACCTGTACTTGGCAAAGAATTTGTTACAACGGCAATGTTGAGTATCACCTGAAGACCTACGTGCATTATTATTCCTATAACAAGCATAGAGCTGAATCTATCGGGTGCACGTAGACCTATTGTTATCCCTCTGTATATAAAGAAAACGAAAACGCATATAACAGTAAAAGCCCCGATAAAGCCCATTTCCTCACAGAGTATTGAAAAAATATAGTCGTTTTGCGGTTCGGGCAAAAACAAGTGCTTTTGTCTGCTGTTTCCAAACCCTACTCCCCAGAATCCTCCTGAGCCTATAGCGTACAGTGATTGTGCTGGCTGCCATCCATCACCCTTGAAATATGCAAACGGATCTTTCCAAACCATAAGTCTTGCAGACGAATGGCTAAGTGTAGTTGCAAGGAATATAACTCCCACTATTCCAACGCCTGCTCCAAAAAGCAGATATCCTGCTTTTGTTCCGCCTATAATCATCATAAAAAACATAATTGCCGCAATTATTATAAGTCCCGAAAGGTGCGGCTGTTTATAAAGCAGAAAGCCCACAACACCAAGAACAGCTATATACGGCAATATGCCATAATACACTCCCGGAAGCTCTTTTTTCAAATTTATCGGTGAAATTACATACACCATAAAGCCCAGTGCTACAAGAAAGAATATTACTCCCACTGCTTTTACATCTATAAGGAAAAACGCAGCTGCACCAACCACCAGGCACACTCCGGCTATAAACAATCTCTTTATATTTGGCAAAAGATTATCTCTGCTCTTTATTTTATCGTGGTACTTATCTGCATAATCAGCAAAAAAAAGCACAACTGCAAACTTCATTATTTCCGACGGCTGAATGGTTATCGGGCCTATCTGAAGCCATCTTACTGCTCCCTTTGCATCACTTCCAACCAGAAGTACTGCCACAAGCATAAGCACGCCCACAATCATAACCGCTTTTGAAAACCGTCTTATTAATCTATAGTGCACAAACCTTGCCACAAGTGCCATGACAACTATTCCGGAAATAGCAAAAACAACCTGCATCCTTGCAAATTTATAGCTATCATTATAATACTCTCTTGCATAGGGATAACTCGAAGAAAAGACCATTATTGTCCCCATACACAAGAGCAAAATGACGGTGACAAGAAACGGGCGATCAACGCCCGAAACAAGCTCAACAATCATTTTTCGTTTAGGAACGCCTTTTCGCACAGAACGTTTTGTCGTTCTTGCATTTTCAGGCACTGCCCTTACGTTATCTGCGGAATTATTCAAGGTTATTCTCCCTTTCCATTAAACAACTATACAACACCTATAAACAAATAACAGCCAACAGCACAGAAAATTGCTGTTACAAGCGAAAATACAAACACTATCTTTACTTCTCCCCATCCACTCATTTCAAAATGGTGGTGAATGGGTGTCATTTTAAACACACGCTTTTTTGTCAGTTTAAAGCTTATGACCTGTATCATTACCGAAAATGATTCTATATAATAAACTATACCCACAAAAAGAAGCAAAAGCGGCAAGTCAAGCATAAATGCCACGGCACACACGGCTGCTCCTATAAACAGCGAGCCGGTATCTCCCATAAACACTCTTGCAGGGTGGAAATTGTAAACGAGAAATCCAAGGCACCCGCCGAGCATTGCCCCTGAAAAAATCGCCGAATCTGCAAAACCTGCCTTTATACTGATAACAGAAAAGAACACCATTACAACCGCCGTGATGCTCGCACAGAGTCCATCAATACCGTCTGTTAAATTTGTACTGTTGACTGTAAATACAATTCCCACAAGAGCCATTACATAATACAGTATACCCAGATCAAGTGTTACAGACGTCATAGGCAAAGCAATTTGTGTTGACAAATTTCCCGACAGTGACAGTGACGAGAGATATGCCGCTGAAACTGCAAACTGCAAAACGAGCTTTTGTTTTGCACTCAAGCCCTTATTCTGCTTTTTGAAAAACTTAACATAGTCATCGATAAAGCCGATAAGTGCATTAAAAAGCACAAAGGCTATATGTACTATTATTGAAACGTCACGATACACAAAAAAGCTTACAACAACAGGTACAAGAAAAGCAACTACAAAGAACAGTCCTCCCATTGTGGGGGTTCCTTCCTTTGATTTATGCCATCTCGGTCCGATATCCAAAATTTTCTGCCCCATTTTTACGCTTTTAAGAACGGGAATAAATATTCTCGCCAGAACCGCCGTTATTACAAATGCCGTTATTACAGACAGAAAATAATATATTTCCATAAATTTACTTCTCCTAAAATCAGTCAGATATATCCATATGTCTGAACTCAACCTCTATTGTTGTTCCCAGAGCAACCTCACTTCCGGCTTCTGGTGTCTGCTTTATTGCAACCGAGCCTTCAAGTTCGTTTCTATACGCACCTGACAACTTTATATTAAGTCCGAAATTCAAAAGTGTCTTTGTTGCACTTGCAGCGGTAAAACCGCTTATATCAGGTACTTTCACCGTTCCTGTCGAAGTCTCTGTATCAGTATACAGAACAACCACGCTTCCCTCCGGCAATCTTGTTCCGTATTTTGGGAACTGGTCTATTATAACCTCACCATCTCCCACAACCTTAGAGGTAAGCCCTGCGTTATGAAGTGCGTTTTTAGCACTTGTTACCGTAAGTCCTGCATAATCTGTAACAAATACCTCTTTGACTTCGGTTTCCTGATTTTCATCGAAGCGTTCTATATTCAGATACGGCAATACCTCTGTAAGTACCGATGAAACCACCGGAGCTGCTATAGTTCCGCCATAGTATTCACCTACAGGTTCGTCTATTGCAATCAGAATTGCAATTTCGGGATCGTGTGCAGGTGCAAAAGCAACGCAAGATCCTATGTACAAGTTACCCTCTTTATCTCGTTTTTGCGATGTTCCGGTTTTTGCCGCAACGTCATAGCCTTTTACATAAGCATTTTTTGTCGAGCCGAGATTTATACCATTTGCCAGATATTCCATAATAATCTGACCTGTTTTTTCGGAATTAACCTGTCTTACAACGTTTGGTGTGAATTCCTTTACTGTATTTCCTTCATCATCAACGAATGCCTTTAAAACGTGCGGCTGTAGCAAATTGCCGCCGTTTGCAACCGCAGAAACTGCACTTATAAGCTGAATCGGGGTTATTCTGAAGGTCTGTCCGAACGAATAAACTGCAAGCTCCGTTTCATTAAATCCGTTTATATCGGTATGGTATATACTCGATACTTCTCCGGCAAGGTCAATCCCTGTCTTTTGCATAAAACCGTAGGATTCAAAATATTTATAAAACCTCTGCTTACCGATAGAGGCTGCAAGTTCCATAAACACTGGGTTACACGAATTCTGCAGTCCTTGCTCAAAATTCTCTATACCATGCCCTGCTTTTTTATGGCAATTGATAACATACCCTCCTATGCTCTTATGACCCGTACAATTAAACTTATGAGAGGGGTTTGTCTCAGGGATATTTTCCTCAAGTGCCATAGCTGAGGTTACAATTTTAAAGGTCGAACCCGGTTCATACGTCTCTGTTATAACTTTATTTTTCCATCTTGCTTCCAGCAAATCTTTATAAAATGCACTGCACTGTTCAGGCGACGGCTTTACTGTATTTCCGTTTTCATCAAGAACATTTGACATTTTGTATTCATCATACAAAAGCTGCATTTCTTCGTCCATATCAAAAGGATTATTCAAATCATAATCCGGTTTTGTTGACATTGCAAGAATTTCACCGGTTTTGACGTCCATTATTATACCGAAAACTCGGTTTCGTGCATTTGTATCTTTAAGAGCTGTTTCTAAGTTCTTCTCTAAGAACGACTGTACCTGCCAATCGATAGTGAGCACAACATTAGTTCCGTTCTCTGCTCCTATATAGCTTTCATACTGAAAAGGAAGCTTTTTCCCTTTGGCATTTTTTGCCGTTATTATTTTACCGGATGTGCCTTTAAGTTCTTTTTCGTAATATGCTTCAACGCCATATATCCCGACGTTATCTGCATTTGTAAAGCCAATAACGTGACTTGCAAGATTTGAATAAGGGTAATACCTCTTTGAATCCTCTTCCAGATGTACACCCTCAATGTCGTTATCCTTAATAAATGTCCTTACTTTATCGGCGTCCTCTCTTTCAACCTTTTTCTTGACTACCTTATAACCCGATTTTTTATCGGACATTTTTTCAAGCAGTTCCTGTCTGTCTACCCCAAGAGTAATGCTCAAAAAATCAGCGATAACTGCTTCGTCTTCTTTTTTTATCTCATAAGGTGTAAGACAAACAGTTTCAACCGTAGCACTGACAGCAAGAGCTTTCATGTTACGGTCGTAGATTGTTCCTCTTTTTGCACTTATGGGAGTTTCTTTTGTATATTGGTCGAACGCCCCATTCTGATAGCGTTCGTAATCAACTAGTTGAATATAATAAAGTCTTGCGACAAGCAACAGGAACAGCAAAAAAAGTCCTATCGCTATAAGTCGTATTCTTTTATTATAAGGCTTTACCGGCAACCCGTTCATCTGTTTGCCTCCACTTTACTCTTGCTTGTTTATTCAAAAATGCTTCCAACTATATCCTTTAAGCCGTCAAGTCTTAATCCTGTGTTTACCTTAGATGTATTCTCCTCGGATACAACTACTTTATCTTCTCCTGATATACTTACATATCGTTTTACAATATCGGTTGATTTAACCATCCCAAGCTTATTTGTTGCAACTTCTTCTATGTACGTCAAATCATTTTTTTGGTCAAGTGCTACGGAAAGTATTCTCTTTTCCTTGAGTTGTTCGTTTATTTCGTTTTCAAGGCGTGTTGTTTCATAAGACATATCGTTTATAACCGAATAATTATACACAATATACATTAGCGTAACTGTTACAATTATGGCATAAAAAACAAATGAAACAGGAAAAGGAGTGCTCTTAATCTTCTTTTTTACAATTACAGGCATATTTGCCCTTTGGTGCATTTTTCTACGTCTGTTTTCGAGAACTTTCTCTCCTACATAATCGGCAGTATTTCTAATAGCATCAGCTATATAATCACCGCCGGTAATACCCGTATTTGCACGAACATCCTCATACTGACTTCTTTGGTTTACACAACGCAAGTTTACATTATTTGAACCGGATATTCTTCTCTCTCTATTATATTTTACATCACCGTGATTTATTCGGTTATTATTTGAATATCCTGATGTCATATTTAAACTCACCTTTCTTTTTAACGAATACTATATTTTTTCTATAACTCTTAATTTAGCACTTCTCGAACGGGGATTTTCCTCAAGTTCCTCTTCCGACGGCAATATTGGTTTTCGTGTCACAACTATCCCCGTCGGTTTTTTACCGCAAACGCAAACTGGAAAATCGGGTGGACACTCACATCCCTTTGTTTTTTCTGCAAAAGTCTGTTTGACTATTCTATCTTCAAGCGAATGGAAAGTTATTATTGCCATTCTCCCTCTGGATTGCAGTTTTTCAAACAAGCTCTGTATCATTTTATCTATAACATCAAGCTCTGAATTTACTTCAATCCTTATTGCCTGAAAAGTTCTTTTCGCAGGATGCGGTCCGTCCTTTTTGTTTTTTGTCGGAATTGCCGATTTTATAATTTCCGAAAGCTGTGTTGTTGTCTCAATTGGAGCATTCTC
This sequence comes from Eubacteriales bacterium, assembly GCA_045631825.1. Lineage (GTDB taxonomy): Bacteria > Bacillota > Clostridia > Oscillospirales > CAG-382 > UMGS1387. Next base: position 19,784 of record JAZQVQ010000059.1, read on the forward strand.
TCTTTCTTTACAAATCCTTTTTGCAATAGCACCTGCAAAACGTTCCTCTCCATAGAGATTTATTACTCTTGAAAGCTCTTTTTCTTCATATGTATTTACAACCTCATAGGCACTGAGCTTATCTTCTCTTGACATTCGCATATCAAGTCTTGATGTCTGCATATAGGAAAAACCTCTGTCTGCATTATCAAGCTGAAACGACGAAACTCCAAGGTCTGCAACAACTCCGTCTATTCTTTCGACGCCTATGTTCGAAAGCTCGTCACTTGCATCTACGAAATTACTTTTTATTAAAGTGTATCTGTCTTCATATCCTTTAAGTCGTTCTTTTGCCTTTGAAATTGCATATTCATCTCTGTCAAAACCATAGAGTTTCCCGCCTTTTGTCAGCTTCTCTACAATAGCTTTTGAGTGGCCGGCTCCGCCAAGAGTACAGTCAACGTAAATACCATCGGGTTTTATATTTAATTGCTCTATTGTTTCATTCAGCATAACCGAATAGTGTCCGGTATTTTCCTGCACGATCAAAATTCCCCTTTGGTTTTATTTATCACAATACGTCATATGCCTTTTCAAGAAGTGCATCAAATTCTTCACTGTTATAGCTTTCTGTTTCTTTATCAAGAAGTGCACTATCCCACATTTCAACGTAATGTGTCATTCCGACAAAGGATACCTCTTTTACAAGTCCTGCAAATTCGCGTTGGGATGCATCTACGCTTATTCTTCCCTGTGCATCAAGCTCTGCCTGTGTACAGTTTCTCGAAACATATCTTTGAAGCTCTCTTGCCTGTTTTCCTTGACCAAGTTTATCAAGTCTAGACATAAAGCTTTTCCATTCGTCTATTGAATACACCGTCAAATACTTACCAAAACCTCTTGAAATCATCACGGTTTGTCCAAGGTCACTTCGAAACTTTGCAGGTATAAAAATTCTGCCCTTGGCATCAAGTGTATGTTTGAATTCTCCCGAAAGCATCTTCGTTCCCTCCTTTGCTTGTGTTTTTCAAGATAGCTATGATTTATTGTGCAATAATTACAAATTTACGTGGTGATTTGCTCTTATTTAAACCATTTTAACCCTATTTGCACCACTTACGTATATTATTATATATTAGCCATCAGTTTTTTTCAATAGATTTCGTAAGGAATATTTTACATTTTTATTAATAATTCTTAAATTTTTTCACAAACAGTTATTTTGACGCAAAAAAACACAGTTACTTCAAAAAGAAATAACTGTGTTGCAAATTTGTACTATTTTATTAATTATTTTTTTGCATTAAATTTCGCTCTTGTAACGTTATTAAGAATCGACTTTCTAAGGCGTATAGACTTAGGTGTAACCTCAATAAGTTCATCATCATTGATAAACTCAATGGCTTCCTCAAGGCTATGAATCTTAGGCGGTACGAGTCTGAGTGCTTCATCAGCTCCCGACGAGCGAACTGCCGTCATATGCTTTTTCTTACAGGGGTTTACAACTATATCGTCAGACTTTGCAGATTCTCCGACAATCTGTCCCTCATAAACCTCCTGGGAAGCTACGACAAACATAATACCTCTGTCCTGCACGTTATAGATACCATACGACGTTGTTTTGCCCGTTTCATACGCAACAAGCGAGCCTGTTGTTCTCTTGAGAATTTCACCCTTAAACTCGGTATAGCCATAGAACAGAGAGCTTATAAGTCCCTCTCCTCTTGTATCTGTCAGAAACTCGTTTCTATAACCAAAAAGTCCTCTTGTCGGGATATGGAAAATGATGTGCATTCTGTCCCCACGGGGCGACATATCAACCATTTCGCCTTTTCTTGCACCGAGCTTTTCTATAACCGAACCCATATACTCCTGAGGAACGTCACAAGTTACCTCTTCAAGTGGTTCAAACTTTTGTCCGTTCTCTTCTTTATACAGAACTCTGGGTGCACTTACCTGAAATTCATAACCTTCTCTACGCATTGTCTCTATTAGTATTGAAAGATGCATCTCACCTCTGCCCATAACCCTAAAGCTTTCAGTTGAATCGGTATCCTCAACTTTGAGAGAAACGTCTTTTAGCAGTTCTTTATACAGTCTTGCTCTTAAGTGGCGTGAGGTACAATATTTGCCCTCTGTGCCCGAAAAAGGCGAATCATTAACCGAAAAAGTCATCTCAAGAGTCGGTTCACTTATCTTTACAAAAGGAAGTGCCGTGGGGTCTGAAACATCACAAAGCGTATCTCCGATTGTAACATCTTCTATTCCCGAAACAATTACTATATCTCCCGCCTTTGCCTCTTCCACCTTAACACGTTTAAGTCCGTCTATAACAAACAGATTTGCAATCTTGGAATTATACGGTTGGTGAGAATTATGATGCTGACAAACAGTTACGTTCATATTAACCTTAAGCATTCCGCGTTCAATTCGTCCGGTTGCAATTCTACCAACATAATCATTATAGTCAATCGACGAAACAAGCATCTGTGCTTTTCCCTCTACATCAACTTCGGGTGCAGGGATATGATTTATAATTGCATCAAACAGCGGAATAAGGTTTTCCTCCTGAATATCCGGAGAAAGTGATGCTGTTCCATTTCTTCCCGAGCAAAATACAACAGGGCTATCAAGCTGTTCATCTGTTGCGTCAAGTGAAATAAGAAGCTCCAAAACTTCATCGACGACCTCAAGAGGTCTTGCCCCAGGTCTATCAACCTTATTTACTACTATTATAATCTTATGTCCAAGCTCAAGTGCTTTCTGAAGTACAAATCTTGTTTGTGGCATAGTTCCTTCAAATGCGTCCACAAGCAAAAGCACACCATTTACCATTTTCAGTATACGTTCAACCTCACCACCGAAATCTGCGTGTCCGGGGGTATCTACAACGTTGATTTTCACGTCATTATACTCGATAGAAGTGTTTTTTGCAAGAATTGTAATGCCTCTTTCTCTTTCTATGTCATTACTATCCATAACTCTTTCTTCGACAACTTCGTTTGTTCTGAAAGTCCCGCTTTGCTTAAGCATTTCATCAACCAACGTGGTTTTACCGTGGTCAACGTGTGCAACTATTGCAATGTTTCTCAAGTCATTTCTAATCATAAAATCCCTCTTACGTTCTATATATATCACAAATACATATTTTATCACAAAAAACTACATTAAATTACACGAAAGTCTCATTATTTACCTATATTTCTAAATATTTTAACAGTATGTTTTATTTTACCGAAAAAAACAAACAACGCAAGGTGTATTTTGACACTTTGCGTTAGTTTTACATTGATTGTTTATTTATTCACCAAGATAAGCTTTCTTTACAGATTCATCATTTATAAGGTCTACAGCCTTTCCCTCAAGTGTAATATTTCCGGTTTCCAGAACATACGCTCTGTCGGAAATTGCAAGTGCTTTCTTTGCATTCTGTTCAACAAGAAGAACTGTAACACCGTCATTTGATACTTCTCTTATAATTCCGAAAATTTCATTTACAAGAATTGGCGAAAGTCCCATAGATGGCTCATCCATAAGTATAATCTTAGGATTTGACATAAGTGCTCGTCCCATTGCAAGCATTTGTTGCTCACCGCCGGAAAGTGTTCCTGCTATCTGATTTTTCCTCTCAAGAAGTCTTGGAAAATGTTTATACACTCTTTCAAGCGACTTATTTATTTCTTCTTTCCCGTCTTTTCTT
>JAZQVQ010000060.1:0-14343 GCA_045631825.1 Eubacteriales bacterium
TTTTCACATCTGTGCAGAGGCAGGAGGCTACGGTTGACGAGCTTTGGGAAAACCTTGAGCCATCGGTAGAAAAGGCTTGCCTTGAATTCTATGAAATGAAAAAAACAGAGGGCAAGAGACTGGCTGCCGATATACTTGCAAAGCTCGATGAGATTGAAAAAATGGTGGACAAGATAGAGCAACTTGCACCGGCGGTGGTTTCTGATTATTCAAAGAGACTTACAGAGAGAATAGAAGAAATGCTAGGCTCTTCGGATTATGACAAGACAAGAATAATCGAGGAGGTTGCAATTTTTGCCGATAAAGTTGCGGTTGATGAGGAACTTGTAAGACTTCATAGCCACATGACGCAGTTTAGGAAAATTATTTCCGAAACAAAGGACGAGCCTTGCGGAAGAAAGCTCGATTTTCTGCTTCAGGAAATAAACAGAGAAATAAATACAACCGGCTCAAAGTGCAATAATGCAGAAATTGCGAAAATTGTTGTCGAGGTAAAGAGTGAGGCAGAGAAGATAAGGGAACAGGTTCAAAATATAGAATAGGTAATAATAGATAATAGTTTGTAGTGACGTAAATGATAAATGAGAGGTAAAAAATGAAGCTTGTAAATATAGGCTATGGTAACATGGTAAATTCTTCAAGGGTGGTATCTCTGGTAAGTCCTGATGCGGCACCGATAAAGCGTCTTATCCAGGACACGAGAACCGCCGGAAAGCTTATTGATGCAACGGGCGGAAAGAAAACACGCTCGGTAATAGTTACAGACAGCGGACACCTTGTGCTTTCGGCACTTACACCAGAAACGGTACAGGGAAGAATAAACGGAATGGATACAGAACAGACTGACGGGGAGCTTGAAGATGAGTGATGTTTTAAAAAGGGGAAGACTGGTAGTCGTTTCAGGGCCTTCGGGTGTTGGAAAGGGAACAGTTCTTAAAGATGTTCTTGAAAACGATGATTATGTGTATTCTGTCTCTGCGACAACAAGGCAGGCGCGAAACGGAGAAATCGACGGAGTCAATTACTTTTTTGTTTCACGGGACAAATTTGAAAGTATGATTGAAAACGGAGAGCTTGTTGAATATGCCGAGTATAACGGAAATTACTACGGGACACCGAAATTCTTTGTTGAGAAAATGTTGTCCGAGGGGAAAAATGTTATACTTGAAATAGAGGTAAAAGGGGCGCTTCAGATAAAAAAGAAGCTTCCCGATGCAGTGTTCGTGTTCATAGTGCCAGAGAATAAGAAGATTCTTGAAGAGCGTCTTCGCGGCAGGGCAACCGAGAGCGAGCAGGTAATACAGAACAGACTCACAATTGCCGAGAACGAAATTCGTTCGTGTCTTATGTACGACTATATTATAGTTAACAGGGACGGTAAGAGTACAGAATGTGCCAAGGATCTTATGTGTGTTGTAAAAGCCGACGGAATGATACCTGAAAATGTTTATGAAACGGTAAGTGAATTTTTCAAATAATTTCATAAATTGGTATTATTAAACGTTTATAATAATTGTAATGATGTATTAAGGAGTAAGGAAAACAATATGATTAAGCCAACTATTTCAGAATTGTCACAGGGAGATAAGTATAATAGATATATGCTCGTTATGATGGCAGCAAAGGGTGCAAAGTATGTAACAGACAGAGAAATGTACCAGAAGGACCATCCCGAAGCACAGGCGCATATGAGTTATGATGACGGAGAGCTTGGAATCAACTACGAAGATAAGCCTGTTAAAAATGCAATCCGTATGTTCGATGAAGGTAAAATGTTTATAAATCTTCCTCCGGAGGCGGAAAAAGCGATAGCTATTCGTCAGGCGGAAGCTAAGGCAGCAGAAGAATTCGAGGGCTGATTGTCCTTGGTGTCGGGGTGAGAGTATTTTGCTTTATGTAAGTGTTCATATTTTAAATATACCATACCATGCCGATAAGGCGTACACGTATCATTTGCCGCTGCAGTTTGAACAGAGAATAAGCGTCGGCAGTGTTGTAGTTGTGCCTTTTGGCGGTGCAAACCGACATAAAAATGCCGTTGTTGTTTCAATATCCGATAAGACCGATTGTAAAAACACAAAGCCGGTTGTTGGTGTGCCGGGGAAATATTTGCGTGTAAGTGACGAAATGCTGAGCCTTGCGGGCTTTATGAAGGAGCATATGTATTGTACCTTTGGGGATGCAGTAAGATGCGTGCTTCCGTCGGGACTTGGCGTGAAGGCTGTCAGGGTGTATACGGCAACACAAAAGTACCGGGAACGTGAACAAAGTCTCAATTTGTCGGCACAAAATGTTCTCAGCTTTATAAAAAGGGAAAACAGTGTTTCCGAAACAGATATCAAAAAGATGTTTGGAGCAAGTGCGGTTTCCTGCCTTAAAGTGCTGGAGAATATGGAGCTTTGCTTTTCGGAGCAGGGCTTTGAGTGCCACATAAACGAAAAAAAAGAAAAGTATGCACTTTTGTCTAATGATGAAAGTGTAATAAACAGTATAAATGGCGGAAATATAAAACTCACCCCTAAACAGAAAAATGTTTTTGAGGTGTTGCTTCATTATGAATCGCCTTGCCCCGTTACCGAACTTGCACAAGCTTCGGGAACGGGAGTTTCTGTTATAAATGAACTTTCAAAAAAGGGAGTAATATCGCTTTTTGAGGTTTCCTATGACAGAAATCTGGTAGCTCTTGATGGGTATAATACAAAGCATTACGGTGATTTTAAACTGTCAGAAAAACAGCTTGAAGCACAAAAACAGCTTGAGCTGCTTTACGAAAGTGATAGTGCAAAGGCGGCACTATTGTTTGGCGTTACGGGTTCTGGTAAGACAAACGTATTGCTAAAGCTTATTGATAAAGTTGTTGCCGACGGAAAGAGCGTTATAGTGCTTGTGCCGGAGATTGCACTCACTGGACAGACAGTCGGACGTTTTGCGGGAAGATATGGACAAAAGGTGGCTCTTATTCATTCCGGACTTTCCGTAGGTGAAAGAATGGATGCATGGAAAAAGCTTGATGAGGGAACAGCACAGATAGTTGTAGGAACACGTTCGGCAATCTTTTCACCTGTTAAAAATCTAGGGCTTGTAGTGATAGACGAAGAACACGAAAGTTCTTTTAAGTCGGATAAGTCTCCAAAGTATCACGCAAGGGATATTGCAAGATTCAGATGTGCCTATAATAATGCACTTATGGTGCTTGCCTCTGCAACGCCAAGTATTGACAGTTTCTATAAAGCACAGACAGGGAAGTATTCGCTCGTGACGCTTGATGAGAGATATTCGGGACTTGAAATGCCTAAGGTTATGTTTCACGATATGAGAAACGAGCCGTATTTTGTCATCGAGAATAATGTTGTATCAGGTAACGACGATGGTACTGCAAGTTCAACTATGACAACAACCATAGGACAGACTTTAAGACAAGAGCTTGAAAAGAACCTGAAGAATGGTGAACAGTCCATACTCTTTATAAACAGACGTGGATATCGCTCATTTGCCCAGTGCCATTCATGCGGACATACTTTTGAGTGTCCTAACTGCTCGGTGTCACTGACACATCACATAAATAAACGCTATGCAAAAGACACTATGGTTTGTCATTATTGCGGATATTCGCAGCCCTTACCCGATGAATGTCCTGTCTGCAAAAAAAATGACAGTATAGTTTATATGGGTGCGGGAACACAGATGCTTGAAAAAAGCCTTACAAAAATGTTTCCCGATATAAAAATATCAAGAATGGATGCAGATACAACGGGCGGTAAATATTCGCACGAACAGATTCTTGAAGACTTCAGAAAAGGCAAGACAGATGTACTTGTCGGCACACAGATGGTAGCCAAAGGACACGATTTTCCAAAGGTTTCGCTTGTGGGCGTTATAAACGCAGACACGTCGCTTTACCTTAATGACTTTAGGGCAAACGAAAAAACTTTTTCGCTTTTGACGCAGGTGCTTGGACGTGCAGGAAGAAATGGTAAACGTGGACGTGCGGTTATACAGACATACTCACCCGATAACGATATACTGGCTCTTTCGGGAACTCAAGACTATAAGAGCTTTTATGAGCGTGAAATAATGTTTAGAAAAGCATCGCTGTTCCCTCCATTTTGCGATATAGTTACAGTTACGTTTTCTGCCCCTGTTGAAAATGACGTTATAAACGCAGTAAAGGATTTTGGCAAGACACTTGACGAAAAGGCAAAGGAAGAGTTTTCTGATGTCAAATTTATTCTCTTCGGTCCTTTCCGAAATGATATATATAGAGTAGCGGGAAAATACAGAATGAGATTTATCATAAAATGTGCAAATAACACAAGATTCAGACAAATGTTGTCACAGCTTATGTCAAAGTATGTGTCTGCCTTTAAAGAAGTTATCGTTTCGGCAGACGTAAATCCGTCAAATCTGTAGTATAAATTGAGTAAAAACAGTAAATTTGCAAATGTAATTTTTGAAAAGAGGAAAACAAATGGCAGTACTTAAAATAGTTACAGAAGAAGATTCTATACTTAGAAAAAAGAGTAAAAAGGTAGATGTAATTTCAGACAGAATTAAAACTCTGCTCGACGATATGAAAGATACACTTATAAAATCGGGCGGTGTGGGACTTGCAGCCGTTCAGGTTGGAATACTCCGGAGAATTTTTATTGTGGATGCAGGCTGTGATGAAGACAATCACGATATAATAGAATTCATAAATCCGGAAATAATCGACACAAAGGGAAACCAAAAGGAAGCTGAGGGGTGTCTTTCAATCCCAGGACAATACGGGATAACCTCAAGACCTATGACAGTTACCGTCAGGGCAACAGACAGAAACGGTAAAGAGTTTACCTATACAGGCTCCGGTCTTATAGGCAGATGTTTGTGTCACGAATATGATCACCTTGATGGAATTTTGTTTAAGGATAATGCCATAGAGATGCTTGAACCCGAAGAATAATAAATAAAAAACGAGGTATAAATGCTTAGAATACTGTTTATGGGAACGCCGGATTTTGCTACGGCGTGCCTTAAAGAACTTGTCCTGACGGGACATAATGTTGTCGGAGTTGTTACAAAACCCGATAAGATGCAGGGAAGAGGAATGAAAATTGTCTTTTCTGATGTAAAAAAATATGCTCTTGAACAGTCACTTGCGGTTTATCAGCCGGAAAGCTTGAAGAACGGCGAGCTGCAAGATGTACTTGACGAGTGTAAGCCAGATGTCATAGTAGTTGTGGCATATGGAAAAATTTTGCCGGAATATATGCTTGAATATCCAAAGTACGGCTGCATAAATGTACATGGCTCGCTTTTGCCACAGTACAGAGGGGCAGCACCCATTCAGAGAGCGGTAATAGACGGACTTGAAGTTACGGGTGTCACAACAATGTTTATGGATAAAGGTCTTGATACCGGTGATATGCTTAAAAAGGCGGAGTATGTCATTGACAAAAATGCAGATACCGGAAAGGTCTTTGATGACTTGGCAAATATAGGTGCAAAATTGCTTGTCGAGACGCTCTGTGAGCTTGAGAATGGAACTGTAAAACCCGTAAAACAAGATTCACAAAATGCAACTTATGCGGAAAAAATTACCCCCGAAGAATGTCTTGTTGATTTTAGTAAAACAAGCGAGAGTGTGCATAATAGGATAAGAGGACTTTCACCTTTTCCGGGAGCATATACGTATCTTTCGGGGAAAATTTTAAAGCTTTATGAAAGCCGTGTGTTTGAGGGGAATGTACCGGAGAGAGCACAGCCCGGCGAGGTAATTGAATCGGGCAAAAAGGGTGTTGTTGCAGTTAAATGCGGAAACGGAGCCGTTGAAATCGGATTCTTTAAACCGGAAGGAAAGGGAAAACTCTCCGCAACTGATATGATAAACGGAAGAAAAATATCAGTCGGTACTATACTTGGTAAATAGAGGTAATTTGTAAAGGAGAAATAACAAATGTTCTATTATAGTCCCGAATCGTTTTACACATATATAATATTTGTACTACCGGCAGTAATTCTTGCAATGTGGGCAAGTGCAAATGTTAATTCAACCTATAAAAAGTATTCAAAGAAAATATCCTCCTCAGGTTTTACAGGACAGAGTGCGGCAAGACATATTCTTGATGTAAATGGACTTTCTGATGTGAGAATTGAGCGTGTCTCTGGAAATCTCACAGACCACTATGACCCCAAGGCTAATGTTATACGCCTTTCAGATTCTGTTTTTGATAACGCAAGTGCGGCGGCAATAGGTGTTGCGGCACATGAGGCAGGACACGCAGTGCAGCATGCGACAGGGTATGGCCCGATAAAGCTTCGTATGGCAATAATTCCCGTGTGTAATATAGGCTCAAATCTTTCAATGCCGCTGATACTGATAGGTCTTATGCTCGGCTCTTATGCCCTGGCAAATCTCGGAATTGCCTTCTTTGCACTTGCAGCACTTTTTCAGGTTGTGACTTTGCCGGTAGAGTTTAATGCAAGTAAAAGAGCATTGGCTGCATTAAGGATGAGTACAAATATGTCACAGACAGACCTTTCAAGCTCTAAAAAGGTGCTCACCGCAGCGGCACTTACCTATGTCGCAGCTCTTGCAGTGTCACTTGCAAACCTTTTAAGGCTTGTTGTTTTGGTAAATGGCTCAAGAAGGGATGATTGAATAGTTGGAGATGACACCGAGAAGAGCGGCGGTACTGTCGCTCAATTCCGGCATAAAAAACGGAAAATTTGTAAATCTTGAGCTTGATGCGGCAATAAAAAAGTATGGGTTTGAGGGTAAAGATAAGTCATTTTATACCTGTCTTTTGTATGGCACGGTTGAAAGAAAACTTACGCTTGATTATATTATAAAAAAGTTGTCAACAACAAGTTTTGATAAAATAGAGCCGCTTGTTTTGTGTATTCTTGAGACAGGACTTTATCAGGTGTTTTATATGCATAGAGTGCCTGATAGTGCGGCGTGTAATGAGGCAACCGAGCTTGTTAAAGTTATGTGCCCGAAGTCATTTGCAGGGTTTGTAAACGGAGTTATGCGTTCGGCGGTAAGACAAAAGAGTAAAATTTTGCAGGAAATAGAAAGTCTCCACGGAACGAAAGGACTTAGCGTCAGATATAGTATACCCGAGTGGATAATAAAACTGTGGAACAGTGATTACGGTTGTGCAGAGGATATCGCAAAGGCGTTGTGTAAGGACATAAAAGGGGTTTCGCTAAGGGTAAACACCCTTAAAATCTCCCCCGAAGAACTGTGCAATAAGCTTCCTAAAGAATTAAAACCAACTGTAAAATTTGGGACAAATGTTGTGGTAAGTAAGTCCTGTAATATAACAGAGCTTTACGGATATAATGAAGGACTGTTTTTTGTTCAGGATATTTCATCAACGCTTTGTGCGTCGCTTGTCAACAAAGAGAGCGTAAAAAGTAAAAAACCACTTGTTGTGGATACGTGCTCGTGCCCCGGAGGAAAAAGCTTTTCGTCGGCTATAAATTTAGAAGGAAATTGTGATATTTATAGCCTTGATTTGCACGAAAACAGACTAAAGCTGGTAAATAGCGGAGCACAGAGACTGGGGCTTGCCGACTGCATACATACAATGGCTTGTGACGGAAGAACTCCAAAAGAGGAGTTGTTTGGCAAGGCGGATGTGGTTTTGTGCGATGTTCCTTGTTCCGGACTTGGAGTTATAGTAAAAAAGCCTGATATAAGATATAAAAGCTTCGAGGATGTAGAGAGACTTCCCTCGGTGCAATACGCAATCCTTGAAAATTCGGCAAAGTATCTAAAAGATGAGGGATTTATAGTATATTCCACCTGTACGCTTAGAAAGGCTGAAAACGAGGACGTAGTAAATAAGTTTTTGGATAATCACACTGAGTTTGAGCTTGGTAGTACAAATCTTGCAAATCAGGATGGTTTTGTGACGTTTCTGCCACAGAAAAGCATAACCGATGGATTCTTTGTGGCAAAGCTCGTAAAGAAAAAGTAATGCTAAAATGGAGAATATCTTGAATAAAACAGACATTTCGAGTCTTGAAAAAGACGAGCTTGTGCTTTTTCTCGACGAAATTTCAAAAACAAGCGGAGTAAAAATAGAAAAATATCGTGCAACGCAAATTTTTTCGTGGCTGGTAAAGGGAGTTTCATCGTTTGATGAAATGTTGAATGTTCCCAAAAACATAAAGGAAGTTCTGGACAAATATGCGTTTTTAACGCTTCCGAATGTTGAAAAAAAGCTTGTTTCACAAATAGACGGAACTGTAAAATATCTTTTCAGACTTTACGACGGAGAATTTGTTGAAAGCGTGTTTATGCGGTATGAGCACGGAAATACTGTTTGTATTTCCACGCAGGTGGGCTGTAGAATGGGCTGTAGTTTCTGTGCATCAACGCTGACGGGTAAAAAGAGAGACCTCTTGCCGTCAGAAATGACAGGACAGGTCATAGCAGTAATGAAGGATTTGTCCGAGACTGTTTCAAATATTGTCATGATGGGAATAGGAGAGCCTCTTGATAATTACGATAATGTACTTAAATTTCTGACACTTGTAAACTGCAAAGACGGACTTGGTATAGGACAAAGGCACATATCTCTCTCAACGTGCGGTCTATGCGATAAAATGAGACAGCTTGCCGACAGACAGCTACAGATAACACTTTCCGTGTCACTTCACGCAAGCGATAATCAAATAAGAAAAAGTCTTATGCCCGTTGCCAATAAATATGACCTTGACGAGCTTATAGATGCTTGCAAATATTACATTCAAAAGACAGGTAGACGCATATCATTTGAGTATTCTATGATACATGGTGAAAATGATACACCCGAATGTGCAAACAAGCTTGCGGATTTGCTGTCGGGGATGCTGTGTCATGTAAACCTGATTCCGCTCAATGATGTCAAAGAGAGAAGTTATACAAAGAGTACAAAAGTGGCAATCAATAAGTTTTGTGAAATTCTTGAAAAGAGACACATAACAGTTACAGTACGCAGAAGACTCGGAAGCGATATAAATGCTTCCTGTGGACAACTAAGAGCAAATAACAGTAAAGAAAACTGACTTTAGACTTTTAAATAGGAGATTTTTGTCAAATGAAGAAATGCTTTTATGGTCAAACGGATATAGGTCTTAAAAGAAGTTCCAATCAGGACGGATTTTTTGCACAGAGCTTTGATGAGAATAGAATTCTTACAGTTGTGTGCGACGGAATGGGCGGAGCACAAGGGGGAAATGTTGCAAGTAAGCTTGTGCTTGAAACCTTTACGGAAAATGTGGAGTCGCATTTTGGCTCAAATGAGTTTTCTTATCTCGATATACTTCCCAAGGCTCTCGATAAGGCAAATAAAACGCTTCTTGAGATGGCAAATGAAAATCCGGAACTTAGCGGAATGGGAACTACATTTGTAACTGTTATTTACGATGCGGGAAGATATTATTGTATGAGTGTTGGCGATAGCAGAATATATCTGTTTTCCTCAGGGAAAATAAAACAGCTGACGCACGACCATTCTTATGTGCAGACGCTTGTTGACAGCGGACAGATAACAAAGGAAGAGGCAAAAACTCATCCGAACAGAAATATAATAACAAATGCGGTGGGAACAAAGCAGTTTGTAGATGCCGATATGTTTGTTATAAGTCAGGTTGGTATTGACGGAGTTTTGCTGTGTAGTGACGGACTTTCCGGATATGTCGATGAAGAAAAGCTAAAAGAGGTTTTCTATAAGAAAAACATATCTACAAAACAGATTGTTGAAGAATATATAGAAATGGCAAAGAATGCGGGCGGAGATGATAATATAACTGCAGTTGTCATAAGAAACGCCGATAAGAAAGAGGAGGACAACTGATATGGATAACTCTTTTGATAAGCTGATAAACCGTGTTCTTGACGGAAGATACAGAATAGAAAATGTACTTGGCATCGGCGGAATGGCATATGTTCTCAAGGCAACAGATTTAAAGGAGCAGAACAGAACAGTTGCAATAAAAATTCTGAATGACGAATTCAATCGGGACGAGCTTGCAGTAAAACGTTTTGTAAATGAATCAAAGGCAGTTTCCATGTTGTCGGCTCAGAATATTGTCAAGATTTACGATATAGTTATTACAGATTCCCTGAAGTATATTGTAATGGAGTATGTAAACGGAATAACCTTAAAGGATTATATAGATAAGGTCGGAGCACTTGGCTGGAAGGAAGCTGTACATTACGTAAGACAGATTCTTATAGGCCTTTCACACGCACACGAAAAAGGGATTATACACAGAGACGTAAAACCCCAGAATGTAATGCTGCTTAAGGACGGACGTGTTAAGGTTACGGATTTCGGTATTGCTAAAATTGCAAAGTCGGAGTCAATAACACTTCCAGATAATGCCATCGGAACGGTAAATTATGTAAGTCCCGAGCAGGCAAGCGGAAAGGCTGTTGACTTTAAATCGGATATATATTCGGTGGGTGTTATGTTTTATGAGATGGTTACGGGAAAACTTCCGTTTGTTGCAGATAGTCCCGTTGCCGTGGCTATGAAACAGGTAAATGAAGAGCCGGTTTCTCCAAGACAGGTAAATGCACAGATACCGGTAGGTCTTGAACAGATTATATTAAAGGCTATGAGCAAAAATCCCGATGACAGATTTTCGAGTGCAAATTCTATGGTTAAAGCACTTGAGTATTTCGTCAAAAAACCTAGTGTTGTTTTTGCACAGTCTGCGTCACAAACGGGTACGGGAAAAAATCGTCCTGTGGATGCCGAGAAAAAGGGTGAAGAAAAAAAGAGTAAATCTATGCTCCCGATGATTCTAGGCGTAACTGTTGCATTTTTTACCGTAGTTATTGCAAGCCTTGTGTATTTGCTTTTTGGAAAAGGAATAGCAAATACAATAACCCCGGGAGAGCAGGACCGGACGGTTGTTATTGAATCGTTTGTAGGGGAAACATACAATACAGAGTTTGTAAAGAAAATAGAAAGCCTTGGATACACTGTTTTAAAGAGCCATAATGTAAGAGACGGTTCAAAGCCTGAAAATACAATAGTAAGGCAGGACCCCGAGGCAGGCTCAACAAAGCTCAGGCCTAAGGACGGAAGCAAAATAGGTATAACTCTTTATATCAATTACGGCCGTCAGGAAATCGCAATGCCTAACTGTGAGGCGACAAGCATAAATGTTGCAAAACGTGAAATAGAAAACCATTTCAATATGTATCTTATTGATAACTATGATGCGGACAATATTGAAATTATCGAAAAGTACGACGAGGATACACCTAAAGGGTATGTTATAGAAACACAGCCAAAGGCAGGTGATAAAATCGTTGTCAAAAACGATTTGAAGGTCATTATCTACGTAAGTAAAGGGCCGGAGGTGGTTCTTGTACCTATGCCTGAGGTAGTAGGAGAGACAGAGGCAGAGGCAAAGAGAATTATACAGGAAAGCGGACTTTCACTTGGGGAAGTGTTCAAGCAGGAGAGCCGAGAGTATCCGGCAGGCTATGTTATAAATGCAAGCGTCGAAGCCGGAACGGAAATCGAAGCACAGACAACGGCGATAGATTTGTTTGTAAGCCGTACTCCTGCAGTGGTGGAGCCACCTGTGACAGTTCCCGATACTAACCCCAACTTAGGCGGGAATGATATAAATAATCCCGATAACACACAAGATAATCAGGGCGAAGATGACGGACAAACAACACAAGAACCATCAGGACTTGATTCGTTGCTTGAAATGAGAGGCGACGATAATTGAAAAATCAAATGAGTGTTAAAGAAAATTTTCAAAGGTCATCTCTTTGCGGGAGAATTGTAAAAAGTACCGGCGGTTTGTATAGCGTAAGACAGGATGATGGCACTACCATTCAATGCCGAGCCAAAGGAAGCTTCAGGCACGAGCGTATAACTCCTCTTGCGGGCGATGAAGTTTTGTTTGAAATGCAGGATGACGGAAATGGCTTTATAACTGAAATCAAACAGAGAAAAAATTTTCTCATACGTCCTGCCGTTTCAAACGTCGATTTGCTCGTTATAGTTGTAGCTTGTGCAGAGCCTGATCCTGATAGCTTTGTCATAGATAAATTGTCGGCGGTTGCAGAGGCGAACGGAATTGATTTGTTGTTTATATTTAATAAGAGTGATATAAAGAGCGGTCAGGAATTGCAGGATGTTTATTCAAGAGCCGGTTATAAAACTTTTGTTACAAGTATAGGTAAGCTTAATGAAGATAATGAGCTTGTTAAGAGAATAAAGCAAGAGCTTCAAGGGAAAATATGTTTTTTCTCGGGAGCTTCGGGTGTGGGGAAGTCAAGTGTCATAAATGCACTTTTCCCGCACCTTGAGCTTGAAACAGGTCAGATAAGTAAAAAAATTCAGCGTGGAAAGCATACAACGAGATGTACAGAGCTTCATTATATGGATAACGGAACATATATCGGCGATACACCGGGTTTTAGTATGCTTGACGTTGTGGGCTTTAAGCTTCTTGAGCCGGAAAAGCTGCTTAGCTCTTTTCCCGATATAGAAAAATTCGCAGATGGATGTAAATATAAAGGTTGTACACATATTTGCGAGGATGGCTGTAACGTTGTAAAAGCGGTAGAGGACGGACTTATTTCTAAGTCAAGACACGATAGTTTTGTGCTTTTGTATAATGAGCTTAAAGCGGTCAAACCATGGGAATGCTTAGGGCGTTAAATCATATTGCAAACAATGGAATTTTATGGTAAAATATAAAAGATGACTACTCAAAAATAAATTATTGGGAGGCATGGAAAATTGCCGAAGAAATCAGGAGAATACGGAAATCAAAGTATATCCTCACTTAAAGGTCCGGATAAAGTAAGAAAACGTCCGGCTGTAATATTTGGTTCTGATGGACTTGAAGGGTGCGAACATTCATTTTTTGAAATTCTTTCAAACTCCATAGATGAGGCACGTGAAGGGTACGGAACACAGATAAACGTTACGGTAAAAAAAGATAAGACTCTTGTTGTCGAGGACTTTGGTCGTGGTGTTCCGCTCGACTGGAATGAAAAGGAACAACGCTATAACTGGGACCTTGTTTACTGCGAGCTGTATGCTGGCGGTAAATATGATAACGACGAGGGAGAGGCTTATGAGTACTCACTTGGTCTTAATGGACTTGGTGCGTGTGCAACACAGTGCAGCTCCGAATTTATGAACGTAACAAGCTATACTAAACAAGGGAAGTATTCCATAAGCTTTGAAAAAGGACTTCCCATAAGCGAGCTTGTAAAGGAAGAGCCTGTAAGAAAACGTACGGGAACGATTGTCGAATGGAAACCCGACCTTGATGTTTTTACAGATATAAATATGCCTCTTGAGTACTTTGAAGAAGTGCTTAAAAAACAGGCAATAGTAAATTCTGGACTTAAGCTTTGTCTTGTGTATGAATCGGAAATCTCTACTGAAAAACGTGAGTATCTGTATCCAAACGGCATTGTTGACTATATAAATGAAATGATAAGCCTGCCTGACTATCGTATTGGAAATGTGAAGCAAGATTTGACCGACGAACAGACAGAGCTTGATGATGCAGATGCATCTGAGACACTCGACAAAACCGAGCAGGACGCAGAAACCGATGTGGAGAGAACACTTGCTCTTAGTTCGCCGGTGTATTTCCAGACAGAACGTCAGGGACGTGACAGAGAGGATAAGCCTGAGTATAAATTAAAGGTTGAAATGGTATTTTGTTTCTCAAATACCGTAAATAACATAGAATACTATCATAATTCGAGTTATCTCGAACACGGAGGTTCGCCTGACAAAGCGGCAAAGAGTGCGTTTGTCAAGGCGTTCGATAATTACCTGAGAAACAATAATAAGTATAATAAGAATGAAAGTAAAATAACCTTCGGGGATGTAGAAGATTGCCTTGTACTTATCGTAAACTCTCATTCGACGAGAACAAGTTATGAAAACCAGACGAAAAAGGCGATAACGAATACTTTCATAACAGAGGCTATGACTCAGTTTTTCCTGCATTCGCTTGAGGTTTTCTTTGCAGAAAATCCTAAGGCTGCAGAAAAATGTGCAATGCAGGTGCTTGTAAATAAGAGAAGCCGTGAAAACGCCGAAAGCACAAGAGTAAATATCAAAAAGAAGCTTTCTGCAAAGATTGATATTGTCAACAGAGTTGAAAAGTTTGCCGATTGCAGAAGTAAGAACGCAGATAAGCGAGAGCTGTTTATCGTGGAAGGCGACTCTGCAAAATCGTCCTGTATGCTGGCACGTGACCCCGATTTTCAGGCAATTATGCCCGTAAGAGGTAAGACATTCAACTGCTTAAAGGGCGGCCTTGATAAGATTTTCAAGAGCGAAATCGTAGTCGACCTTCTTAAGG
>JAZQVQ010000061.1:0-1544 GCA_045631825.1 Eubacteriales bacterium
AGAGGCTCCCACAACCGAAGCTCCTACATCGGAAAACAAATCTTCCGGAAACTGTAACGGCATCATCAGTGCTTCCGTGGCACTGCTCGCATTGCTTGGCTGTATCGCAGCATGCTGGCGTCCTCGCAAGGACAACTAAACAAAACAAACGCACCCCCGAGCAATGAACAGATCCGTTAAAAACGGACAATAGACAAAAGCCCCCTTGATGTGGTAGAATTAAAGTACCATATCAAGGGGGTAATTGTATGTCAAGATCATATACGCATTTGAAGCAACACGAAGCAGAAATACTGCGAATGAAGGAAAGAGGATGCAGTAGAAAAGAAATAGCAAAAAAGTTTGGAATAACGCCGGAACAAGTGCATGGCTTCATAAAACGTCACAATAAGAATTTACGAAAAATAGAAGCTGGTGTTTTGCCAAAGAAGAAAGGTCGTCCTTCCAAAGCTAAAAGTTTAGAAGACGAAGTATTGAGATTAAGAATGGAAAATGAACTGCTGCGGGATTTTCTCTCGCTCACAGAAAGGAAGTGAGGACAAGCGTAAAATATATGGTGATCTATCGTCACAAGGATAAGTATTCAATTAGTGAGATGTGCCGGTTCTTTGAGGTATCGAGAAGTGGCTACTATGACTATGTCAAGAGAATGGACGTGCCTGCACGGGATCTGCCTCTTGCCGAGAAGATCCGAGAATGTCAAGAACACAGTCGCAGTACCTACGGCTATCGCAGAGTGCATATATGGCTTGAAAGACAAGGGATATATAAAAATCCGAAAACCGTTCTTCGTGTGATGCAGAAATATAATTTGCTGTCAGAAGTCAGAAGGAAGAAGTATCACAACTACACCAATGGCATATACAAATATCCAAATCGTTTAGCGCAAGAGTTCCATGCAGATCGCCCTAATCAAAAGTGGGTAACAGATATTTCGTACATCAAGACGGGACAAGGCTTTCTGTATCTTTCGATCATCCGAGATCTCTACGACAATAGCATTGTTGCTTACAAGACTGGCACCAAACAGAATATCAATCTTGTTCTTTCAACTATCAGAGCCGCAAAAAGGAAAGAAAAGGTCACCGCAGAGTTGCAGCCCCACAGTGACCAAGGCTTTCAATATACGTCGCAAGCATATTTTAACCTAACACAATTTTATCACATAACACCGTCAATGTCAAGTAAGGGTAATCCTTATGACAATGCTATGGCCGAAAATTTCTTCTCCATTCTCAAAACCGAATGCATTTATCGCACGAAAATCCGCTCCTATGAGGAGGCGAGCCTCCTCATAGGTGAATACATCCACTTCTACAACTACGAACGTATCCAACTCAAAACAAAACTGACACCACTTGAAAAGCGATGTCAGTTCGTTGCTTAATTTTTAATATTTGCTACCCACAAGGGGCTTTTTTGTACTGTCCGCACAAATTGGGGCAGTTCAAAGGTCGAGGGTTTTTTATGTGAATTACATCTTGAATTCGTACTTGCCGGGTGCCAGATCAATGACGATTCTGTTGAGCCTGTCATTGTAAGGA
>JAZQVQ010000062.1:0-23092 GCA_045631825.1 Eubacteriales bacterium
TATACGCTGTCGTCTACTTTAACAAGTGTTACGTTTATTGCACTTGCTGCTTTAGGCTCAACAGTGTAAGGATAATCGTATGCACCTCTGAATACAACTTCGTAGTCTGCAGCTGCATATGCTGTAACATCCTGGTCGAAAGAACCGCCACTAATAGCTATCTTACCGCTGTCTTTCGTTGCTAATGTATTAACTTTACCGCCTGAGAACTTACCACCCTCGATTGTAATGTCAGCACCTATCTTGGCAGAAACGGCAGCACCCGAGTCAGATGTTGTGCCGGAAGGTCCTGTAAATACACCGTCTTTAATTGTGACTTTAGCGTTTTCAACACCGATAACATTCTGTGTCATACCGGTAGTTGTGATAAGTGAGTAGTTACCGCCGTCGATTGTAGCTTCACCGCCTTCAACATTGATTGAATGACGAGCTGATGTAATGTTTACATCTGTAACTGTAAGTGTGCCTACTGATTCAATAGCACTTTCAGTACTATCTTCGTTTATAATATTACCGTTTTTGATTTCGATGTTTTTGTTTGCATCCTGGATAAGAATGTAGCCGTTTAATGTGTATCCGCAAAGATCTATTGTAACGCCTTGAGAACTGGATGCAAGTAATGCAGCTGCAGGAGCTTCAATAACTGCTTTTTCAGTGATGTCCTTTACAAGTGTGATAACATCACCGTCGGTAGCTGCTGCTACGGCTTTGGCGATTGAAGGATAGTATTCTTCGCCGATTTTAATAAATCTTGATACGTAGGCACCGTCAATAACAACAGAAGCAATTTCTTCAGATACGTCACCGAATCTTTCTGCAACAGAGCTTCCGTCTGTTACTGTACAGTCATCAACAGTAATCGTTGTATCTTCAACTTTTGAACCCAAAGTGAATTCAGGTGAGAATTCACAATCAGTAAATGATGTGTCACCCCACATATTAAGGTGTGCATATCCTGAATCTTCGTCCTGGTACAGCTTTGTTCCCGAAACGTCAACCTTTGCAAAAGAACCTGCAAGAGCGTTGAAACCGGAAACTTCACAGTCTTTTATTGTAAGTGTATAACCATTACCCGCATCAAAGTGGATACCGTATACACCACCAACGATTGTACATCCGTCGAATGTAATATCTCCACTTGCATAACACCATCTGAATGCATTGCCGGAAGCTTTGAAGTTACAATTTTTAAATGTACCGCTACCGCTGTTTATACAATAGTCTCCTGAAGCGTATTCGAAATCAATTCCCTCAATGTAGCAGGAAGCTTTTTGTGTGAGCTTGATAGATTTTGTGAATTTGACATTTCCTGAAGCTGTAACGCTAACATTCTTCTTGGAAATGGCAAGCTGAACGTCATATACACCTTCGTTTATAATAACAACAGAATTGTCTTTGATATCTGAAATAGCTTTTGAGATATCAGTGTAGTTTTCGCCATCAACTGTTGCAACTACACGAACAGGAGTCTGTCCGGTTGTAGGATTGTTACCGGATTCTTTTGTAACAACTTCACCGTCATCGGTTGCTGTTGAATCTGTTACAGTATTTCCTGTAATCAATGTCGGATTTGTTTCTGTACCGCCCACACCGCCGGCAATTAAACCTACAGTGCCTATGCGATTGGGATCTTCAGAACTCTTAGCTGTTATAGTTATGTTTTCTACGCTACAGTCTTTAACGTTGTTGCCGTAGTGTGCAAGACCTGTTATACCACCGATATTGCAGTTTGATGTGAGACTAAGGTTCTTTGCCGAACAGTTTGTAATGCTGCTGTTGCCTTCGCCCATCCAACCTACGATACCACCCATATACATCTTGCCGTATGTGTCACCTTCGGGAACGGTATACTCGCCAAGAACATCAGCAGCTACTGAGCAGTTTGAAACAGTTACATAACCGTAACCGACCATTGCACCAACATACTGATATCCACACATTTTGATATCACCTGTAACGTGGCAGTTTTCAATCTTCGTAGAAGTTGCTCCGGCTGCGATAGCACTTACACGAGCAAGAGCTTCTAAATCTACGTTGTGAACATTTACATTCTTTATGACAGCGTTGTTAGCCTGACCAAACAAGCCGGCACGCTGTGTTGTTTCAACATCAAGATGACATGATAAATTGCTGATTGTATAGCCATCTCCATCGAATGTACCTTTGAACGGGGTGTTGTTTGTACCGATAGGTGTCCATTCTTCGTTGTTTAAGTCGATATCATCGGCGAGTTTAATTACTTTACCTTTACAAGAGTCACCCGCATTTACTGCCTTTGCAAATGCAAGCAATTCCTCAGGTGTTGAAATTTCGAAATAATCGGGAACATTAACAGCCATATCTCCGCTGATATCGGAAGATGAATATTCAATGTCAGCTTTAGGATTAATAATGATACTTGCATTAGTGCCAACCAAAATATCGCTATTCGTACTGTTGGAAATAGCAACTGTAGCATTTTCACCAAAGCTTAATTTTTGAGAACCAGTGTTTTCTACACCATAATCACAACCTGTGATTGTTACATCACAGTCTATAGTTCCACTTACATTTCTCAATGCAGTTTTTGAATTGTTATCCATGATAATAGAAGATGCACTGTCTGTTTCAATTTCAACATTTACAAAACCACGTGCAACATTTGTTGCATTTATGTCTGTGTTTGTTAATGTAAGACTTTTACAGTCTGCAACAACCGTTGCTTCGGTAATGTCTGTAATGCTGTCATCGGGGTCACTTACTGTAATTTTTGAGTCAATAATTTCGATTGAGCCTGTAGCGGAACCTGATATAATTGAATAACCTGTTGCACTTTCAGCAATCAATTCTACTTTTTCCAAAACCAAATCTGCATCATTGTACATCCAAATAAAAGCAGTGGAAGTTTTAGGACCAACCTTTATTGTACCATTTTTGAATGTTATGTCAGATGAGAAGAGATTGTCACCATTGAGGCTCAGCGTTTTTCCGTTAAGATCAATAACAAGAGCACAGTCTGGCTCGAAATCATAATCTCTTTCGTATGCAGTTTTTTCGACATTTTCGCTTAAAACAATGGTGTCTCCTGCAGAAGCATTTGTGATAGCTGTCTTTAATTCATCATAGTTAGCCACACTTGTTCCTTCAGCAAAAGCCATAAGACTTATTATACTAAGTACCATTGCAAAGCAAAGGACTATAGCCATAATTCTTTTAAGTTTCAACTTTAAAAACCTTCTTTCATTTAATTTTTGACGAAAATTCCGTTTTCGCACCGGGCAGAGAGAAATGCCACATTATCCGTTGTACCCTGCTTTACAGACAGAATAATGCGTTGTTTGATTTGCTCACCTCCATAGTAAATGCCGTATGGCAGTCAGTATAGCGAGGAAAAGTTGTGTGGTTTTTATACAAACTGCCACACGGATGTACAGAGTGAGAAACTGCCCTGTACAAGAAGATAAACTCCTCTTTCAAGACATATAACCCGGTAAGATTATATACTTTGAAAGAGGGGGAAGCCGGAACTTCCCACCTCCAAAAAGGTTTAATCAGTTACCCATTGTGTGAAGAACATACTGAACGTCTCTGATGTCAATATTACCGTCACGGTTGAGGTCATACTGGATGTACTTTTCAGCCTGAGCTGTGTCTATATCGTACGAACCATAGTATGAAGTAACAGCAGCTAAGTCGTACTTGTCAACGTTGTAGTCCATTACAATGTCACCTACAACGAAGTTCTTGTCCATAGCAGTTTTGCCTGCCTCGATAACTTCGTCGTCGTTTCTCTTAACATCATTCCAGAAGTTGAGAACAAGTGCTGCATCGCCGTCTTCGAGAGTTGTTTCATAAACATACTTTCTGAAACCTGGAGCCTGTAATGTTACGGTGAGTCTGCCAAGCTGTACATCTGCAAATGTGCAATTGCCGGCACTTGCTGATGTAATTTCAATAGCCTGTGTCTTAACGTTGCCGAAACCGTCCTTGATTGTAACGGTAATCATATCGTCATCCCAATACTTGCTTTCTCTTATATTGTGGTTGAAAGCAACATTTACAGTTACGTCTCTCTTGACTTCTTGGATATGTCCGTTTGTGATTTTAGCATCTGTAATATTCAGAGTAGAATCATCAACATCGTAGTATCTACCGAGGTTTGTGTTTTGTCTTGTTGTAGCAACAAAACCATCAACAACACTGAAGTTTACAACACCCTGACCAACGAAAGTAACCTGACCGATTACAAAGCTGTTGCCGGAAATTCTCTTGGTTTCTCCATCGGGAACGCTGATGATAAACTGGTTATTCTTGTCAGCATCTGCAGCTCTCTGAGCTGTTGTGCCGCCAAAACCTGAAATTTCATAATTCATATCTCCGCCGCCGACAGTTGTGCTTTCATTCTTGAATGTAAGCTCAGCAGATACAAATTCATAGATGTTATAATCGTCAGCCGATGTAAGAACAATGTTGTATACGCTGTCGTCTACTTTAACAAGTGTTACGTTTATTGCACTTGCTGCTTTAGGCTCAACAGTGTAAGGATAATCGTATGCACCTCTGAATACAACTTCGTAATCAGCAGACAACAAAGCTGTAGGATCCTGGTCATACATACCGCCTTTAAGAACGAAAGTACCATTGCCAGCCAGAGTGTTTGTTTTACCGCCGCCAAATTTACCGCCGTAAATTTCAACAGTAGAGTCGGCCTGAACATTTATTGCTGCACCGCTGTCTGAATCAGCAACTCCGGCAGGGCCTTCAAATACACCATCATTGATAACAACTTTGCCGCCGTCAGAAACGTTTACAGCATGAGTTGTCATGTCCTTTGTTCCAACCTTGTATGTACCACCATTTATTGTTGTTGTACCACCTTCAACACGAACTGCGTGACGAGCTGATGTGATGTCAACGTTTTCAAGTGTTGTTGTGCCAAATGACTGGATTGCACTTATGGACTTGTCATCATTTATGATTGTGCCGTTTTTGATGTTAGCTGTTGCACCATCTTCTACAATGATATTACCTGTCAATGTAAAACCGTCAAGGTCGATTGTAACAGTTGTGTATGTTGAAGTTCCGGGTGCTTTTACAGTTACAGATTCGTTGATATCCCTTATAACTTTAATAGTACCTGTTCCATTTGTAGCGTCAATTGCTGACTGAAGTGTAAAATGCTCAACATTTTCAACCATTGCAACTTTATTATCATAAATAATATCCACACCATCGTGGCTTGCAGTACCGTAAACGCCCTGTCCGCCACCAAAAAGCTGATCAAACACACATAAAATCATATGGTCTTCGCCATCATTGTGTTTGTGATTGTCGTCAACGACTTCTTTTCCATTGGCATCAGTTGGGTGACCATATCTTGGGTTTGAGTATGCACTATTGCTTACACCTGCCTGAACTCTAACATATGGCCAGTTTTTTCCGGCAAATTCGCAATATGTGTAGTTTGCCCAATCGCCGTAAGTGACTGTACAATTTTTTGCAGTAAGTTGAGGGGCAGCACCAACAGTGGATCCACCTACAGTTTCAGTTTTACCTGTATTACCAATCAACATACCGCATCGTCTGTAGGCATACCACTGATAAGAAGAGGTTACATCATTGTAAGCATCAATTCTGCAGGCAACATTACAGTCTTGCATATAAATTGTTGCACTGCCTCCGCAACCTCCGATAACACCGCCTGTGGAGTTGTCAAAATCACCCCACTGTGCAGCAACAGTTGTAGTTTTGTCTACATTAATGTCAATATACTTATGATTTCCTGATGCCCAACCAATAACGCCACCTGCATAATACTGATAATCGGCAACAGAAGCGTTGGATATTTTAATATTTTCAAAAGTACAATTTCCATACGCAGTGGCGGCAACAGTACCGCATATCGCACTTTCACCTGAAATTTCCGCACCATCAATTTTTAAGTTTTTGATTGTTGCATCTTCAACAAGACCAAACAAACCTAAACCCAGATCGCCATAGTAATAACCTGTGTTCAGTTCCCATGTGTTCTGTGATAAGTTCTTGATGGTATAGTTTTGACCATCAAAAACGCCCTTAAAAGCAGTATCGTTTCTGTATGACCCGATAGGATTAAATAACAATGATTGTAAATCAATATCAGCTCCGAGTTTTACAGTTTTCTCTTCGAATGTGTTACTTCCGTCTACCAAAGCGGCAAATCCTGCTAACTGTTGTGCAGTAGTAAGGACGAATTCTGTTTTTGTATCGTCATACCAGGAGATGTCGGCTAAATCTGACCAAGTTTTCGGTTCACTGCCTGATAATAACATTATCGGGCTGGACTTCTGATTTTCGTCATCGAATGGTTGTTCTGGTAATTCGTTTGCAAGTACAGAGGTCGCCATTGTGCTAAACGCCATTACCATAGCAAGAATCAAGCCTAATGTGTTTTTCAATTTCATCGAAAAAATCCTTCTTTCTAAAATATTTTTTGTGAAAAAACCGTTTTCACTTGCGGGTGGAAGTAGTGTTTTTGCTCTCCACGGGAACAAATGGAAGTTTCACCTCCAAAGTACTATGTGGCGGTTGATATAAACAGGAGTTGAGCTGAGCCTTTCATATATCAACTGCCACTTGTTTAAGTACCGAGCGGAGAAATGAGCTTTCCGCTCTGTATAAATAATCTGAAAACAGAATATTTATTTTTTTCATCTGCCACGGAAAAATATACGGAAAAGGGGAAAACTTTTTTTGTAAAGCTTTTTAAGCTCACTTTCCCAGAATAAATATTCTTCATCCTCGGTCCGTGACATTTCCATTTTGATATACTTCCTTTCTTCCTTAAATGGAATATACATATAAAAGTAAAATCCGAAAAAACAAAATATTCCCAATAAAAGAATTAATAGAAGTACTAAAAACATATATGCTTCGCTTGTCTGGATCATTTGCCTAACTATTTAATAAGGTTAAGTAGTCTTGCACACATAACAGCGACCTCGGCTCTTGTTGCGTTGCCGAGCGGATTTACGTTCCCGTCACTGCCCTGAATAATACCTGCCTTAACCATGGAAGCCATTGCGGATTTTGCGTATTCTGATATACTGTCCTTGTCGCCAAATATATCAAGTGAAGATAAGTCTGAAGCTTCCTCTATGTAACCTGTTTTAAGAAATGCTCTGTAACTGAGTGTAATCAAATCCTGTCTTGTTATGAAGCTCTGGGGATTGAAATTAACACCGTCACCGTCTGCAATTCCCGCAGCCCTTGCTGCACTTATAGCGGAGAAGTAATAGCTGTCTTGCGGAACATCGGCAAAGTTTTCAGCTGCCTCTTTCGTAATATTTAACATTCTTGTCAGAATAAGAATGAAATCACCACGTTTTATGTTGTTTGCAGGTGCATACAGCGTATTGCTGATGCCGTTTATAATACCTTTTTCTCTGAGCGTGTAAATGGAATCTTTTGCCCATACGTGTTTTTCAAGATCCACAAATTCTTCTTTTGTTTCCGATTCTTCGGGAGCTTGAGTATCTGTTGTTGTATCATCCGTTTTTGTAGAGTCTGTTACATCATCTGTTGTCGAATCGGGAGTTGTGGGAGTAGTAGGTGTTGTGGGTGTTGTGGGAGTTGTGGGAGTTGTGGGAGTTGTGGGAGTTTCCCCGCCTCCGCCGCCCCCGCCGCCGCCACCGCCACCGCCGCCACCTGCGTTGGAATCGGTTTTAGCACTTGCAACGTCGGAATACTCGCCCGTACCCTCTTTGTTTGTTGCGGCTATTGACACATAGTATGTTTTCCCGGCAGAAAGATTCGGTATGGTTTTACCCGTAGTACCGGGATTTGTAATTTCCTCTTTTTTGTTAAGGCTTGTGCTGCTGGTACCATATTTTATTGTGTATCCTGTAATTTCACTACCGCCGTCATTATCGGGAGCTGACCAGGAAACAGTAATACATTTTTCACCCCCGGTAACAGAGGGTGCCGACATTTTTCCGGGTACGGTTTTTTCAGCGTTGTCCTCAGATGAACCGGATTTGAAGACGTTGTCGTTTTCGTCAACATAACCATCACGATTAAAATCAGCTGCTGCATTGTAGCTGTCCTCTGTGATAAGCTTTTCGTAAGAGGCCTTGTCCTCGTCGTCAACTTTCCCGTCTTTGTTTATGTCACCGGGGACAAAATCACTGTTTGTGATGGTGAGCACCTTGTCAAAGGTTACACCTGTTTTTTCGTAGGGGACATACCCGATACCCGAAAGCCTTACGGTATAAGTGTTGCCTTTGATAACAGTATTTGTAACAGTAAACTCGGCATTTGTCTTGTTGTCACGATACTGACTGTTTATTAAGGTTTTGATGGTAGTATCGTTTTCTTCGTCTATGATTTCAAGGGTTATACCCGGCTGGTTGTCTGCAATAAAACCGGGAACCTTGTCCATTTTGATTTTAACGGTTGCATCCATGCCTTCTTTTACACTGTCGGCAGCCTTGGCAGTTTCACTGCTTTGACCCGAGGCATAAACAGAGCCTTTGTCTGTTACGCAGAAAGAGTGCTCGTTGTCAACTGTTACCGTAACACTGTCGCCGGGGTTTCCTCGGAAAGTAAATACAAATACGGGAGTTTCACCCGAAAAGGAAACAGTATCACTTAAAGCAAAACCTGCACTTACCTTGTTTGTTGCGTTTGCAACGTCTGGGTCGACGTCGGCCAGGGCATCTGCCGGCACAAGACATTTGACAGTTATATAACCAAGGTCGCCTGAAAAATCAAGTGCTACCTGCATAGCCGATACGTTCTTTGCGTCACCTTTTAAACTGACCTGTATTTTTACGTCACCGGTCATTGTTGTGGCATCACTTTTTGTGACATCTTTCAAAGACACCTCAATACTGTCAGCAGCCATAACCGGCATCGAGGCAAGTATACCCGTCACCACGGCTGCAGCTACAAGCAAAGAACAAATCCTGTTTTTAAGTTTAAACATTTTTGATTTCCTCCGTTTTTGTTGATAGTGTTATGTATATGTAAAAAATACATCAGAATTAAAAAAGTTTTACGAGTTTATTATGCGTACTGTTCTGTCATAAAGATTTTCGAGCAACATCTGGGTTTTGTCCCTGTCGTCCCAGATGACGTAGTCTATAACGTAAGCGATGATGGAATAAATAAAGGTTTCAGCCTGCAAATAAGTGCAGTCAAAAACAGACATAAGCCTTTTTGCGTATTTTTCGTACCATAACCTGAAATCCTTTGATTTGTCACGCATACGTTCTCCAAAGACGGGACTTGTTGTAATTTGAACGGCAAGACGCAATTCGTACTTGTATTTTTCAACCTCGTTCAGAATGGTGTCGAAATATTCTCTTACACTGTTAGTGTGAGAAAGAGTGTAAGAGAAAAGTGCATCCACAACCTTTGACATACCGTATTTTCCGGCACTGATCCATATGTCATCTTTGTTTTTGAACCAGTGATAGAGACTGCTCTGGGCAAGCCTTGTTTCTTTGCATAGCTCGCCGACAGAAGCATTGGCAAGGCCAACTTTCAATAAATATTGCCAGGTAATTTCGATAATTTCCTTTTTCCTTTCGGACATATTTGAGCTATCCATTTTTTCAACCCTTTCCTGTTTAATTTATCGCCATTATTTTTTAAGTAATGTTCGTTACAAGGGAGTGGTAAAAAAATCGCCTTGCAACATAATCGAAATTATGTGGAAAGTTACGAATAGGTACATACCTAAAACGTACATATTATAACATGTTCAGGAGTATTTGTCAATGATTTACAATGATTTTACAGAAATATTATCAAAATGCATTAAAAAAAGCATAGCCGACCAGACCGGTTTGACAAAATCAACAATGACCGGTCTAAAAACTATACCCATTTTTAACAAATTTTGCATATATGATAAAGTAATTTAGTACCATCTAAAGTTAAAACGTTTGTGCCTTGCAACATAATTTCGATTATGTGGCTTTTTGTTTATAGCCGAAGTAGTCCCAGTTTCTGAATTTGCCTGCGGTGAATATCACCGGTTTCCATTGTATAAATACGAGTAGTGTTTATGCTTGAATGTCCGAGAATGTCCGCAAGTCTTACTATATCTTTTTGAAGCGAGTAATAAGTTCGTGCGAAAAGATGCCTTAAATTGTGAGGAAAAACCTTGTGTTTCGAAACGCCGGCATCCTCGCAAAGAGCCTTCATCATTTTCCATATAGTACATCTGTCAAGTGGCTTTCCGTTTTTTGTTATGAAAACGGAGCCACTTTTTATTTTTTGGTTTTTTGCATATTCCAAAAGGATTTTGCAAAGCTCCTTTGGCAGTATGACAATCCGCATTTTACCTTTACAGTTGATGGTTGCTTTTCTTGCCATAACCGCCTCGACGGTTATATGCTGAAGCTCCGATACCCGTATTCCGCTTGCACAGATTGTCTGCATCAATAAAAACAATCTCTCGTTGCTTTTTGCCTTTGCACAATTTAAAAGCCTTTCGTATTCTGCCTTTGAAAGCTCTTTGTCCTTTTGTGCAAATATCTGCTTTTGAATTTTCAGCATCTTGACCTTTAGTTCGTGATAGTTGTAAAATTCAAAAAAACTGTTGAGCGAGGACAAAACTGAATTTACAGATGCCGGAGCAAATTTTCCTATCAGATATTCTTTGTAATCAAGAACTGTCCGCTTATCAAATTCGGGTTGTGAAAGCCATCCGATGAAAGCTCTTATGTCCCTCATATACTTTTCCAGTGTAGCAGTTGCCTTTTCTTCGTTAATGAGATAATCCCTGAAATTTTCAATCGAATCCGAGGTTATTATTCTGGTCATTGTAACAACTTCCTTTCATTATTATTAATAATATAAATATTATCTACCACGAGTATAATAATATTCCGCGAAGTTGTCAATAATTTACTTTAAACTTTTGTTAAAAAAATAACGATCGTTTTCGATAACGAAACGCAACCGTCTTGGTGATAAATTACATTATACAATACACCGCCTTTAATTGTGTACTTGTATATTGTATCGTCTTTTTGATTATACCAAAAAAATACAGAATGTCAACTATTTTCAGCAAATTTATTGACGAATGGCATATTATATTGTAAAATATATTTAAGGAAGTGATACTGTTGGATATATATAAGGACTTAATACGCAAGAGGATAAAAGAAAAGTTTGGTACTATCGAGAACTTTTCAAAACATATAAATATTCCTCGTACAACAATAAATTTTATTTTGAAAAATGGTGTGCATACATCAAACTATGGTATGGTAAGCAAAATTTTCAAAGAGCTTGAAATTTATTCTGTTAATGACCATCCCGTTGCTATAGATGACAAATTGTTGGACTTTATAAAAATTTATAATTCGCTGGATGATATAGGTAAGCACGCAGTTGCATCTGTGGCACAAACAGAATACAGACGTATTTATTCTGATTCTTTGGAGGACGCTCTTGTTGCGGCATATGCTGGTATAACCTCAAGTAAACCGCTTACAAATGATGAAAAGTTAATTCTGGAGTTAGTTGAAAAGATAAAAAAGGATAATAATGAAAAATAATTCTGTTAAACGCAAAGCACAAAGGGTATTACTTAAGAACAGGCTTTATTCTCTGACTGATTACAACGCTTTGCGGCGTGTTGTTGAATCTTGTCAGTTTACGATAATTGAGTATAAAAAACACTACAATACAAGATATGTATCCGAGCTTATAAAAAAATTAGGGATAGAGAGTGAGGTTGAACGTAATGACTCTTTTTTATATCTAAAAAACAACCTGAAGTTTTTGTTTGTAAATTCGGATGTTTCCGAACAGGACAAATGCTCGCTTTTACGCCATGAACTCGGTCATATCTGTGATCCTGATTTGATAAATGCAGACATACACTATTCCAAAATTAAAAAAGAAGAATTCGCAAACGAATTCTCCTTATACATAAAAAATCCCGGCATCGTATTTAAATTCTGTGTGCTTGTGGTAAAAAAATGGAAATTGGCAGTTTGCATAGCAGCACTGACAGCCTGTGTGCTGGGATTGTTTTTAATGGTTAATTCCCTGATAATACAACCAAGAAAAGCTGCAGCAAGATATATAGATGCTTCCGGGATTTTTGATGATACATACTATGTGACGTCTGGGGGAAGGAAATATCATCGGGATTTTTGCATCATTGTTAAGTATAGAAATAATTTGACTGAATGTACAATAAGCGAGGCTGTCGAGGACGGATACAAGCCGTGCTCAATATGTGTTTCGCAAAGTCCGTAAGGACAAAACGAAACCTCGGCAAAGTTTTGTACCGACGAAAAAGGACCAGTCAATGACAAGTTTGGTGAATAAGTAAAAATCCGCACACTATCGTGTACGGATTTTTTGTATAACAACAAACGGGCACTTGCGTACCCGATTGTTTGTTTTGGAGCTGGTGACAGGAGTCGAACCTGCAACCTGCGGTTTACGATACCGCTGCTCTGCCATTGAGCCACACCAGCAAAACATTTTCAACGTGAATATTATAAAGCAAAAGAACGGCGTTGTCAAGTGAAATGAATAAAATTGATGCAAATTTAAAAAAAGGTATTGACAAAATAAGCAGTATGTGGTAGAATTCTAAATGTTGACCTGAGAAAATAGGTTGTGCATAGCACTCTAACGGAGAAATCCGCCTATCGAGGAAGATGTAATATAAGAATATCTGTAACAGTATTCTCCCGTACATTGTCCTTTTTCTATGGTCGAAAAAAGGGCATTTTTTATTTGGGAGGTGAATATATGCCAAGTGCAAAAATTCTTGAACAAAAGAAGCAGATGATAGCAGACCTTGCAGAAAAGATGAAGAACGCAAAAAGCGGAGTTCTCGTTGATTACTGCGGAATCACTGTTGAAAAGGATACAGTTCTCAGAGCAGAACTCCGTAAGGCAGGCGTTGATTACACTGTTATCAAGAACACATACATCAAGAAGGCAGCAGACATTGCCGGAATAAGCGGCTTTGAGCCTCATCTTGAAGGTATGACAGCTTTTGCTATAAGCAACGATGATCCCATTGCACCCGCAAAGGTACTTTGCAAGTTCGCAGAGGAAAACGATAGCTTCAAAGTAAAAGTTGGTTTTATGGACGGCGAAATAATGGAAGCGGCTGAAGTTGAAGCACTTTCAAAGATTCCGTCAAAAGAAGTTCTTATCGGAAAGATTCTCGGAAGCATCCAGGGTCCGCTTTATGGCCTTGCTTATGTGCTCCAGGCGAAGATCGACAAAGACGGCGGCGTAGAAGCTGCAGAATAAGTTTTGTGCATGAACTTTTAAAATATGCATAATAAATAATTTGTAAAACATCGGAGGTAAATTAAGATGGCAACAGAAAAGTCACTTCAGATTCTTGAAGAAATCAAAACTCTTACTATACTTGAACTCGCAGACCTTGTAAAAGCTCTCGAAGAAGAATTCGGCGTATCCGCAGCTCCCGTAGCAGTAGCTGGCGGTGCTGCAGCTCCCGCAGCTGCTGCAGCTGAAGAAAAGACAGAATTCGACGTAATCCTTGCAGACGCTGGTGCAAGCAAGCTTGGCGTTATCAAGGTTGTTCGTGAAATTACAGGTCTTGGTCTTAAGGAAGCAAAGGACCTCGTTGAAGGTGCTCCCAAAACTCTTAAGGAAGGCGTTTCCAAGGAAGACGCTGATAAGCTTAAGGAACAGCTCACAGCAGCTGGTGCAACAGTCGAAATCAAGTAATTTTGGCTTAATAATAAAAGATGCTTTTTTAACCGCAACTGAGAGGTTGCGGTTTTTTCTGTTTGTGCTGCCTTTTGAAATAAATCCTACCGGATTTTGAAAGTAAATATTATCACATTTTACAATATAAAGAATTGATTTTTTATGTGCAGTTGTGTTATAATGTCCTTGATCCGAGGGACAAAACATAAGGTTGTATTTGCCGTAAAACAACATAAAAACAGGCCCGATTTTTTGATAATCGTGTAATTTGTCTGTGTTTTATGCAAATCGACTAAAAGTAATCGATAATTTTGTGCAATTTGTTTATAGACTTATTTGATTATACGTGGTATAATGTATTATGTTGTTGAGTGATGTTGCTTTTTGACACAATCAAATGCGTAAACCACATCAAAAACAACACAAACGGACACGCGAATCAAACAAAAAACAACAAAACCGCTGAAAACTGTAAAAAAGAGTTGGCAGACGGTTTGTTTGTGCGTTGTAAATAAAATAATTATGATATTGAGTGAGGAGAAAAATCATGCTGGACGAAAGATATGTAAGTGAAATAGTTGCAAGCGTGGTAAAGTCAATGACAGGAGAGCCCAAAAGACAAAAGGGTGTTTTCCCGACAATGAAAGAAGCTCTCGAAGCGGTTGATAAAGCGTATAAACAGTATAGAGAGTACAGTATAGAGCAGAGAGAAAAGATGATTGCAAAAATTCGTGAGCTGACTCTTGCTGAGGCTGAGACTATGGCAAAGCTTGGTGTTGAAGAAACGGGAATGGGAAGAGTTGCGGATAAGATAATAAAGCATCAGCTTGTTGCAAATAAAACTCCCGGAACAGAGGACCTTCATCCAATAGCTATGACGGGTGACAGTGGGCTTACACTTGTAGAGATGGCTCCTTATGGTGTTATTGGAAGTATAACACCCTCGACAAACCCGAGTGAAACTGTTATATGTAACTCAATAGGAATGATAGCCGGCGGAAACGGAGTTGTGTTCAACCCGCACCCTAATGCATGTAAGGTTGCAAATTATGCAGTAGATCTTGTAAACAGAGCTATTCTCGAGGCAGGCGGACCTGAAAACCTTGTTGTTACAGTTGAAAAGCCGACAAAGGAATCATCTGATGAAATGATGATGTCGCCTATAGTTAAGATGCTTGTGGCAACCGGAGGCCCCGGTGTTGTAAAGGCACTTTTGTCATCGGGTAAAAAGGCAATAGGAGCAGGAGCAGGAAATCCTCCCGTTATAGTTGACGATACAGCAGACGTGGAAAAAGCAGGACGAGATATTGTTCTGGGAGCATCGTTTGATAATAACCTGCCCTGTATTGCTGAAAAAGAATGTTTTGCGTTTTCAAATATAGCAGACCAGCTTATAGCAAGTATGCAGAAGAATGGTGCATACCTTATAAAAGGCCAGCAGATTGATAAGCTTGTAAAGGTTTGCCTTGTGGAAAAGAACGGAAAGTATAGCATAAATAAGGACTGGGTAGGAAGAGATGCTTCCAAGTTCTTAAAGGCGATAGGCATTGAAAGTGATGCAAGACTTGTAATATGCGAGGTTGATGAAAACCATCCGTTTGTTCAGGTTGAGATGATGATGCCGGTTCTAGGAATTGTCAGAGTTCCCGATATTGATACAGCTGTTAAAATGGCGGTCAAGGCTGAACATGGAAACAGACACTCAGCACATATACATTCAAAGAACGTTGACAATCTTACAAAATTTGCAAGAGCGGTTGAGACCACCATCTTTGTAAAGAACGCTCCAAGCTACGCCGGAATAGGTGCAGGCGGGGAAGGATATACTACCTTTACAATCGCAGGACCGACAGGCGAAGGTCTGACGGCTGCACATTCGTTCACAAGACAGAGAAGATGTGTTCTTGTTGACGGACTTCATATAGTTTAATTTATAGTAATTGATAGTGATAGTCTGATTAAAGTTTTGGAAAGGTTTATTATATATGAAAGCACTTGGAATGATAGAGGTATATAGCTTTACAACAGCTGTTGTCTGTTCTGACATAATGGCAAAGACGGGTAATGTAAGCGTTATAGCCTTTGACAGAAACAGACCTTTTGCTAAAGGTTTTCCGGTTCCGCTTATAATGGCGGCAAAGATAGAGGGGTATGTTGCTGATGTAAAGGCGGCTGTGGAGGCTGCTGAGAAATACGCAAAGGGGAAAGGGCATTTTATTGTTTCAAATATATTCCCAAATCCCGGCGAAGACGTAGATAAAATGGCATATCTTATTGACATTAACCGTGATAAATTCAACAAAAAGCTGCCAAAGAGCTTCAAGGGAGTGGAATGTCCGGAATTTTCGGGTAATAATTCCATAGGACTTCTTGAAGTCGAAGGTCTTGTTGCCTCTGTTGAAGGGCTTGACGCCATGCTCAAAACTGCCAATGTCAGACTTGTACATACTGAAAAAAGACTCGGTGGCAGACTTGTAACAATAATAGTAAAAGGTAAGGTTGATGCGGTTACTGCTTCTGTTGCGAATGCGGCAGTAAGGGCGGAGAAATTTGGAAAGGTGTACGGACAGGAGATTATTGCAAATCCGCATCCTGAAATTCTCAAATTTTTCGATATGTCGCCTGCAGTAGATGGCGAATAATCATCAAGAGGTGATGGAATAAATGTATGATGAAAAGATAATAGCACAGGCTGTTAAAAAAGCGATAGAACAGATAAACCTTGGCGATGAGAATTGTATAAAGGTGGGTATATCTGCAAGACACGTGCATCTTTCCAGAGAGGATCTGGATACGCTTTTTGGAAAAGGCTTTGAGCTTACTAAAAAGAAAACACTTATGGGACGTGAGTTTGCATCGGATCAGGTTGTAACACTTGTCGGTCCGTCGCTTCGTGCGATTGAAAACGTTAGAGTTCTTGGTCCTGTGAGAAAAAATACACAGGTTGAAATTTCAAGAACAGATACGTTTGTGCTTAAGGTAAGTCCTCCCGTTCGTCCGTCGGGCGACGTAAAGGGGTCTGAAAAGTTGGTGCTTGTAGGACCTAAGGGAAGCGTTTATCTTAACGAAGGCGTTATAATTGCAAACCGCCATATACACTTAACACCCGAATACGCACAGAAGAACGGTATAACCGATGGCGATTATGTTGACGTAATTGTCGATAGCATAAAGCCAACAAAGTTCTTTGATGTTCAGGTTAGAGTGCGTGACGATTTCAATGTTGAAATGCACATAGACACAGACGATGCCAATGCCTGCGGACTCAAAAACGGAGATAAAGTTTCGATTATAAAGCGTTAATAAGTTAATAATAACAGGGAGAATCCGGATTGGATTTCTCCCTGTCTTTGTAAGTAAAATTGTAAAATAATGGGTTTTAGCAAATTCTGTTTCGGTTTTCTCCCTTTTGAAAGCTTTTTATGTTTTGGGCAATTTCGCCTATTAACCTTTCTCTTGCTTCTATTCCCGCCCACGCCATGTGAGGCGTAAGAATTACGTTGTCATGTGAGAGTATTTTGTTAAAGGGATGATTTTCGTCGAAAGGCTCCTTGGTGTATACGTCGGTTGCAAAACCGCCGAGATTTTCCGAGATGATTGCATCGGCTATGGCATCTTCGTCTGTTATGGCTCCTCTTGCGACATTTATGAGAACGGCGTCTTTTTTCATAAGGGATAATCTTTCCTTGTTTATTATAGCTTGCGTCTCGTCGCTGGCAGGAAGATGCAAAGAAACTATGTTGCTTTTGCAAAGTAACTCGTCAAGGGATACGTTTTGTACATCTTCTTTTGGGGTTCTGCTAAAAGCAATAACGTTGCAACCAAGTGCCCTTGCGACCTTTGCAACGGCTTTGCCTATGTTTCCATATCCGACAATACCCCAGGTTTTTCCATATATTTCGTTGAATGTGGGTGATAAAAGGTTTGCACTGTTGCTTTTTGTGTAGCTTGTGTTTTTTACGTATTTGTCATATACAGATAACTTGCTGTAAAGCGAGAGAGCAAGAGCCACAGTAATCTGTGCAACACTGTTTGTTGAATAACCTACAACGTTGCAAAGTGCTATGGAATTGTTTTTGCAGTACTGCACGTCTACGTTGTCGTAACCTGTTGCGGTGACACATATGAGCTTTAAATTTGGTAACTTTGAAAGAATATCCGAAGTAAATCTTATTTTGTTGAAGATAAGACAGTCGGCGTTTTGTGCATGAGAAATAATTTCTTCGGGGAGTGTGGCCTGGTAAATGGTAAGATTACCGCACTTTTCTAATTCGGAATAATCAATGTCAAGACCTATGTTCTTTGAGTCCAAAATAGTTATGTTCATAAAATAAACCTCCAAAGGCTTTTTGTAATATTTTATCATATTGAAGCTTGTAATAAAACAGCTTATTGTTGTAAGAATGGAAAAAAACTATTAAAATTTAGTTTTTGTATTTACAAAACGGTTTGTATGATGTATACTATAAATGTATATATATTTTTTTGTATTATATGTGAATATATACAATAATCCGTTGAAAATAAATACTGTTACGTGCGTGATTTGAATGTGTTGTTGTGAAAAGTACATTCAAAAGTTTACTCTCAAATATTTAAATTCTGAAAGGATTGAAAAATTATGAAATCACCACTCAAAATGCTAGCTATTGACCTTGGAGCGTCAAGCGGAAGAGGTATAATTGGAAAATTTGACGGTTCAAAAATAACTCTTGAAGAGGTACATCGTTTTACAAATGACCCTGTAAACTTAAACGGAAGTCTTTACTGGGATATGCTCAAGCTCTTCACAGAGATAAAGCAGGCAATTTCTACTTGTGCACTTGGTGAAAATAAGGATATACGCAGTATCTCGATAGATACCTGGGGCGTTGACTTCGGACTTGTTGATTCCTTCGGACAGCTTATTGGAAACCCGTATAACTACAGAAACCCCGCATTTGATTATGAGCTTATGGAGGAGGTTTATTCAAAGATACCCAAGGAACGCCTTTATGAGATAACAGGAACACAGTTTTTAAACTTCAACTCAATCTATCAGCTTTATAATATAAGCAAGAATAAGTATGCACTTGAAAATGCAAAAGAGCTTTTGTTTGTTCCTGACCTGCTCAAGTACTTCCTTACAGGAGTAAAGCAGACAGAGTATACAATAGCATCAACATCTCAGCTTCTTGATGCAAAGACAAGAAACTGGTCGGCTGAAATAATAGATAAGCTCGGTTTCCCGAAGGGTATTTTCGGAGAAATAGTAGCACCCGGAACAGTTGCCGGAAAGCTTCTTCCCGCAATCAAAGAGGAAGTTGGAAACATAGACGCAGATGTTATAGCGTGTGCATCTCACGATACGGCATCTGCAGTAGTTGCAGTGCCTGCTGTAAATAACGATGACTTTGTATATATTTCAAGCGGAACGTGGTCACTTATGGGTAAGGAAATTCCTGAGCCTCTTACAAATGAAAAGGCATATAAATATGATATTACAAACGAGGGTGCAACAGACGGAAAAATCAGATTCTTAAAGAATATAATGGGACTGTGGATTGAACAGGAAAGCAGACGTCAGTGGAAGCGTCAGGGCGAGGTTGTTTCGTTTGATGAGCTTTCAAATATGGCAATGGCATCAAAGCCTCACGCATGCTTTATCAACCCTGATTATCTTGCATTCCAGACACCCGGAAATATGCCTGGTCGTATTCAGGAATTCTGCGAAAAGACAGGCCAGTATGTTCCTCAGACAAAGGGTGAAATCGTAAGATGTATCTTCGACAGCCTTGCTATGTGCTACCGCAGTACACTTGACAAGATGGACGAAATAACAGGAAAGAAAGCACCGTTTATCAATATAGTGGGCGGAGGAACAAAGGAAGTACCGCTTTGTAAGCTCACTGCAAATGCCTGCGGAAGACCTGTTTATACAGGACCGGTTGAAGCAACAGCACTTGGAAATATTGCAGTTCAGGCAATAGCAAACGGTGAAATCAAGAATACTAAAGAAGCAAGAGAAGTTATAGCAAATTCATTTGAAATCTCATGCTTTGAGCCTGAAGATACTGCAATGTGGGACGAGGGTTTTGAAAAGTTCAATAAAATTGTTGAAATGACTAAAAATGGTTAATATAAGAGTGTGATATATAAGGAGGATGAAAACACAATGAGCGAATGTTGTAATGCTTACACAAGAGCAAAAGAAATGTACGCTAAAATTGGCGTAGATACAGAAAAAGCAATGGAAATTCTTGCAAAGGCACCTGTGTCTGTGCACTGCTGGCAGGGCGATGACGTCATCGGCTTTGACCATGACGGACCGCTTACAGGAGGAATCCAAACAACCGGTAACTATCCCGGTAAAGCAAGAACTCCCGATGAGCTTATGGCGGATATGGACAAAATGTTCTCACTTTGTCCCGGTCAGAAAAAGGTAAACGTTCACGCTTGCTACGCTATTTTTGAAAATGGCGAATTTGCTGATAGAGATAAGCTTGAACCAAAGCACTTTGCAAAATGGGTAAAGTTTGCAAAAGACAGAGGAATGGGACTTGATTTTAACCCCACATTCTTCTCACATCCAAAGGTTAAAGACGGACTTACACTTTCAAGCCCCGATGAAAGCATCAGAAAATTCTGGATTGAACACGGAAAGGCTTGTATCCGTATATCAGAATACTTCGCAAAAGAAACAGGAATACCCTGTGTTATGAATATCTGGACCGGTGACGGTTTTAAGGATATTCCTGCCGACAGAATGAATCCCAGACTTTTGTATAAACAGTCAATCGAGGAAATTTTGTCAGAACCCTTTGATACAAACCTTGTAAAGCCATGTGTTGAATCAAAGGTGTTCGGTATAGGCGTTGAATCCTATACAGCGGGCTCTGCTGAATTCTCACTTTCGTTTGCGGCTTTCAATAAGGATAAGTGCCTTCCGCTTATGGATAACGGACACTATCATCCCACAGAAGTTGTATCGGATAAGATCCCTGCACTGCTTTGCTTCTTCCCTGAAATAGCACTTCATATAACAAGAGGTATAAGATGGGATTCCGACCACGTTGTTTTGTTTGATGATGAAACAAAGGAAATGGCAAAGGAAATAGTACGCTGCGAGGCTCTTGACAGAGTTTATATGGCACTTGACTACTTTGATGCAAGTATAAACAGAGTGTCTGCATGGACGGTCGGTTTCCGCTCATGGCAGAAAGCACTCTTGTCTGCACTTTGTACACCACATAAAGAACTCCAGAAACTTCAGGATACAGCTCAGTTTACAGAGCTTATGGTGAAGCAGGAAGAACTCAAGCTTATGCCTTTCGGAGATGTATGGGCTGAATACTGCAGAAGATGCGGTGTTGAGGCAGGAGCCGAATGGTTTGATGAAATCAAGAAGTACGAAGCAGAAGTTACTTCAAAGAGAGTATAATTTAAATAAGTAGAAATCCACGCCACACGGCGTGGATTTCTTGTGGCAGAATTTGACGGAATTTTTAAAAAATCCGAAAAAATGTATTGAAAAAATTAACTTTTGGTGCTATATTATTATACATAAATAAATTTTGAAACAGGAGAGTGTGATAAATGCAACTTTTAGTTTTGATACTTAATAAGACAGAGTGCTTGAATGAGATATTGTCTCAGTTTGTGCAAAACAATGTAAAGGGTGCAACAATTCTTGACAGCAGAGGAATGGCACATAGCCTTGCAGAATATGATGAACTCAGATTCTTTTCGTCACTGCGAAGGGTTCTTGATCCAGACCATAAGGAAAGTAAAACAATTCTTGCGGTTGTTTCCGAAGAACAAATTTCGGTTGTTTCGGAAATAGTAAATCGGGTGATCGGTGGACTCGATAAACCGGATACGGGTGTAATATTCACACTGCCGGTAAATTATGTGGAAGGAATCGGAAACGCACAATGAACCTCAATACCTTCCTGTATATTGCAATAATGTTGTTTTGTGGTCTTTCTTTCGGAAGAATGGCAAAACGCTTAAAACTCCCGAATGTTACGGGTTATCTTATAGCAGGATTGCTGCTTGGACCTGCAATTCCCTCGATTATTCCAAATTGCACATTCTCTGGAATAATTCCGGAAGAAGTAATATTACAATTTAATATTATATCAAACGCAGCACTTGGCTTTATAGCATTTTCAATAGGAACTGAATTTAAAATTTCATATTTTAAACGAGTGGGGACGACACCTATAGTCATAGCTTGCCTTGAATCACTGTTTGCAGTGGCTTTTGTTGTGGTAGCCCTTGTTGCGACAGGTCATGACCTTGCGTTCTCGCTTGTTCTTGGCTCAATCGCAGCGGCGACAGCACCTGCAGCGACAATAATGGTTATAAACCAGTATAAAGCCAAGGGTAAACTTACGGAAACCTTGCTGTCGGTTGTGGCAATCGATGATGCAACGGCACTTATTATGTTCGGTCTTTCCGTTGCGGCAGCACAGGCAGTAAGTGCCGGAAAAATATCCGCAAGCTCGATTCTTGAACCGATGTGGGAAATTTTCGGGGCGTTGATTTGCGGGTTTGTTATGGGACTTTTGTTTGTCGTGCCGCTCAGATGGTTTAAAAAGGACGGAAACAGACTTGCCATTATAATAGGATTTGTTTTCGCAGGAGTCGGTATTGCCGAGCTTTGCGGATTCTCGTCACTTCTCTTGTGTATGGCACTTGGTGCGAGCGTGGCAAACTTCTCGTCTCAGCTGACACATATATCAAAACTTACAGATGGACTGACACCGCCTATTTTTATGCTGTTCTTTGTCACAAGCGGAGCGGAACTTAAATTGTCAGCACTTCCATCAATAGGTGTTATAGGTATTATTTACATAATATTCAGAGTCCTTGGAAAAATATTTGGTTCCTTCCTCGGTGCAGCTGTGTGTAAAGCAGAAAGTAATACTAAAAAATATCTTGGATTTGCACTTATTCCCCAGGCTGGTGTTGCAATCGGTCTTTCGCTTGCCGCAACAACCGTTGTGCCGCAGTATGCCGATAGTATACGTGCCGTCATTCTTTGCGGTACTCTCATTTATGAACTTGTCGGCCCCGTTGTTACAAAAATTGCACTTACAAAAGCAGGAGATATTAAAACTGAAACTGTAAAATAAATGGAATTTTTTGTTAATTCAATATGATGTGAATAAAATGTCTCGTTTCGGGACATTTTATTTATATGTACAGCTTGGGCAATATGCACAAAACGTTGACTTTTAAGCTGTGTATAATCACATCTTTCAACAAAGAGGAAAATTTGACCAAAAACTTTTAAAATTCCTCTTGACAACAAGAAGAAAAAGTGATAGAATTTAAAAGCTCACCGAGAGGGAGAGCGGAAGTATATCAAAGGAGCTTGAAAAAAAGTCAAAGAAAGATAAAAAAGTACTTGACAAGGGAG
>JAZQVQ010000063.1:0-13670 GCA_045631825.1 Eubacteriales bacterium
AGCCGAGGATCAGTTGACTCTAAAAGAATATACCGACCCGTTTACGGGTAGCAAGAATAAGTAGGCAAAAATAAACAGCCGCACGTGAGCGGCTGCCAGTGATTGTAATGCGATGTTAAATCTTCAGTGCCCCTTTCAGGGACTAAGCCAGTAGCAACTCCTTTTAGGGGTGAGCAAACCACCAGTTGAACTGGTGGTTTTGATTTTAAAAATTAACATTTATAACTGTAATTAAAAATAGTTTATTTTTTAATCAAATTGTTAACAATTTAGTCTTTAAATTTTATTGAAATTTTTTATTAAAATAAGTATTATAAGTCAAACGCTTTTATAATTTCAATTTTTCATTAATCTGAATGTTGCATGATGAAATTTTTTTATAAAAGCTCGCCGACAAACCGGCAGAAATATGTGCCGCACAGCAACACGGCACGGAGGTGCTAAGATTGGACGAAAATGTAATTGTTAAATTGGAGGACATCGTTGTTAATTTTGACGATGAACAAGTCTTAAAAGGTATCAATCTTGATATTCACGACAAAGAGTTTATCACCCTTTTAGGACCGTCTGGATGTGGTAAAACAACTACCTTGCGTATTATCGGAGGTTTTATCGAACCTGACAGTGGTAAGGTGTTTTTTGACGGACAACTCATAAATGCTGTTCCGCCCTACAAACGCCAGGTAAATACTGTTTTTCAGAAATATGCATTGTTCCCCCACTTAAACGTTTACGAAAACATAGCATTTGGTCTGCGACTTAAGAAGACGCCGGATAGCGAAGTCCACAAGCGTGTTCTTGAAATGCTGGAAATGGTTAATCTGCGTGATTATGGTGCAAAACGTGTCGACCATTTATCAGGTGGACAACAGCAGAGAGTTGCTATAGCAAGAGCACTTATTAATCATCCGAGAATGCTTTTGCTTGACGAGCCGTTAGGTGCTCTGGATTTGCAGCTGAGAAAAGAAATGCAAATCGAACTCAAGCGTATACAGCAACAACTCGGAATTACTTTTATATATGTAACACACGATCAGGAAGAGGCCCTGACTATGTCTGACAGAATTGTTGTAATGAACAGAGGAATTATCGACCAGATCGGAACTCCCGAAGACATTTACAATGAACCTGTCAATGCATTTGTTGCCCGTTTTATTGGAGAAAGCAACATAGTATCTGGTATTATGCATGACGATTTCGATGTCGAATTTTCGGGAAAACACTTCGTTTGTGTAGATAAAGGCTTTGATAAAATGGAACCGGTTGACGTTGTAATTCGTCCTGAGGACATACGTATTTGTGAGTCAAACGACAAAACAATCGACGGAACTGTTGAAACCGTTACATTCAAAGGTGTACATTTTGAAATAATTGTTGACTCCTTTGGAACTAAATGGAAAATACATTCAACAAAGTCAGCAGAGCCCGGTTCGTTTATAGGAATGAGTCTCACTCCGGAAGATATACACATTATGCACAAGAGCTATGCCTCGGGTACAACTCTTGATGAGCAGCTTATCGAGGATGGTGTGAAAAATGAAAATATCCTCTAAAATAACTGCTTTTCCATATATTTTATGGATTTTGGTTTTTACAATCATACCCTTTGTTCTTGTAATCGGATATGCATTTACAGATTCTTTAACAGGAGTATTTTCATTTGACAATATTGCAAATACGGGACTTTATTTGCCTGTACTTATAAAATCAATATGCCTTGCATTTATTGCAACGCTTATCTGTCTTGTAATAGCCTATCCCCTTGCATACATTATGTCAAGAAAATCCGCTATGGTTCAAAGAGTGTTTATGATGCTCATAATGCTTCCTATGTGGATGAACTTTCTTCTCAGAACATATGCATGGATGACAATTCTTGAAGATAATGGAATTATAAATACTATACTTTCATTTTTTGGTTTACCGAATTTGCAGCTTATAAACACCTCAGGTGCTGTCGTGCTTGGAATGGTTTATAATTATCTTCCTTTTATGATTCTTCCGCTTTTTTCGATAATGACAAAAATTGATACAAGTGTTATTGAAGCAGCTCACGACCTTGGCTGTAATCAAATTCAGGTCATTAGCAAAGTTGTTTTTCCGCTTTCATTTCCCGGAATTGCAACAGGTATAACAATGACTTTTGTGCCTTGTGTCAGCACCTTCATTATCTCACGACTTCTCGGTGGAAGTGATT
Source organism: Eubacteriales bacterium (assembly GCA_045631825.1). GTDB lineage: Bacteria > Bacillota > Clostridia > Oscillospirales > CAG-382 > UMGS1387. The sequence goes on from JAZQVQ010000063.1 coordinate 2,198, forward strand.
GTTACCTCATAGGCGATTTAATTGAGGAACAGTTTAAACTTAAAGGATCTGGATTTCATGTTGGCTCGGCAACATCGTTAGTTCTTATGCTTGTTGTCCTTATAAGTATGGGTATTCTCAATCAGTTTGATAGTGATGAAATGGAGGATTCTATAAAATGAAAAAGATATTCTCCAAAACATATGTATTGCTGTCATTTATATTTCTGTATGCCCCGATATTTATTCTGGTGTTTTTCTCATTTAACACAAGCAAGGGCTCAACATGGACAGGTTTTACTGTTAAATGGTATGCTGAATTGTTTAAAAACGAGCAAATAATTTCATCATTTGTAAATACACTTATTGTAGCTTTTATAGCATCTGCTGCCGCTACAGTCCTTGGAACTGCTGCAGCATTCGGTATGCACAGAATGAAAAGGTTTAATAAAGAGACAATGAGAACACTTACCTATATTCAGCTTTTAAATCCTGAAATAGTAACAGGTATTTCTCTTATGATTCTCTTTACCTATTTTAAAATGCAGTCAGGATTTACAACGCTCATTCTTGCTCACATAACATTCTGTGTGCCGACAGTAGTGCTCAGCGTTCTTCCAAAGCTAAGACAAATGAATGTAAGCCTTTATGAAGCTGCCATGGACCTTGGCTGTAATAGAACCCAGGCGTTTTATAAGGTTGTTATACCCGAAATTATGCCGGGTATACTTTCAGGCTTTCTCATGGCTCTCACATATTCTATCGATGACTTCGTTATTAGTTATTTCACAAGCGGTACAACATCGCAAACGCTTCCGGTTGTAATATACAGTATGACAAAAAAGCAGGTAACACCGACAATATATGCTCTTTCAACTATAATGTTTGTCGCTGTATTAGTTGTGCTTGTCATATACAATCTTGTCGATATTAAAGCTGAAGGTGAAAAGAAAAAAGCCGACGGTGCCCGTAAGTGAAACTATCATTCCAAAGGAGATATTAAATGAAAAAATTCAGATTATTTTCAATTATTCTTGCAATAATATCAGCTTTTTCCATATCAGTGTTTGCAACACTTGTCGTTGATAATGAAGAATATTATACAAAGTTCAGAGGTCAGGATATAACCCTTAATTTTTACAACTGGGGCGAATATATATCGGATGGAACTTTGGGAAGTCCTGATATTATCAAAGAATTTGAGGAAATTTCCGGTATAAAGGTTAATAATACATTTTTTGATACAAACGAAGATATGTATGCAAAGCTTGTGCACGGCGGTTCACAGTATGACCTGATAATACCATCAGATTATATGATTGCACGCCTAATAAGCGAGGATAGACTTGCAAAAATCAATTACGATAACATACCAAATATAAAGTATATTGACCATAAGTACAGAAATACAGATTTCGATCCCAGCGGAGAGTATAGCGTTCCGTATACCTGGGGTATGGTAGGTCTTGTTTACAACACAAAGTTTGTTACACAGGAACAGGCAAGCTCGTGGGATGTACTCTGGGATGAGTCGCTCAAGGGTAAAGTAATAATGTTCGGTAACTCACGAGATGCTTTTGGAATTGCCCTGAAACGTCTCGGTTATTCACTGAATTCCGAAAACCTTGAGGAAATACAAAAAGCAGCCGAATCTCTTGCCGAACAGAAAAAGGTAAATCAGGGATACTTTATGGACCAAACTTTTGACAAGATGGCAAACGAAAACGCTTATGCCGCTCCATATTACGCAGGTGACTGCCTGACAATGATGGAGAGAAATGAAAACCTCGCTTTTGCTTATCCGAAGGAAGGTGTAAACCAGTTTATCGATGCTATTTGTATACCAAAGGATTCTCAAAACAAAGAGGCAGCCGAGGCATTTATAAATTATCTTTGCGAAACAGAGGTTGCAATAGCTAACTGCGAGTTTATATCGTACTTTACTCCTCACAGTGCTGCTGCGGAAATTCTAAATGAATCAGACAGTGTTATTTATCCAAGTGATGAAGTTCTTGCTAAGTCCGAAACATTTGTAATGCTTGGAGATGAGGCAAATTCCGTAATTGAACAAATATGGCTTAAAATCAGAAGTGCCTCAAGCTTTGATAACAGCATATATCCTCTTGCAATAATAATTGCACTTGCTCTTGTTATATTCCTGATACTTTTTGTTGTCAGAAAGCATAACAAAAAGAAAAAGAGCTTAAATTATTAAAAGATTAACAGAATGTTCAATAAATTATTTGTAAATCGCTTTACAAATTGAAAATATTGTGTTATACTATATTCCGTGATTGTTCTTATCGCTTGACACGGCTTTTGGATATTTCCCTACTTTTTGTTTAAGGGGTTATTCACCTACCATAAGCTGCGTTTTGACGATTAAACAATACATAAATTTCAGAAAGGTGGAAAAATCCATGATTACAAAGGAAATTAAGCAAAGCATCATCGACCAGTACAAAATTCACGAAGGAGATACAGGTTCTCCTGAAGTTCAGATTGCTATTCTCACTTACAGAATTAACACTCTTAACGAACATATTCGTGCTAATCACAACGACCATCACTCAAGACGTGGTCTTTTGAAAATGGTTGGTCACAGAAGAAATCTTCTCAACTATTTGACAAAGGTTGATATTGAGAGATATCGTGCTATCGTTGAAAAGCTCGGTTTAAGAAAGTAATAACAAAAAGGGCGAATCAGCGTAATGCTTATTCGCCCACATTTTAGTTTAAACATTTGTTTACGGAAATTTGCGTATCTTTAGCATTTACACTTGAGTCTGACTGTTTTTCTTTTCGGATTTGAGTGTAAGTGCAAAATTTACACAAACATAACTCCGTAAACAAATAAATAATAAAACGGAGGATCTTTAAATGTTTGAAAATTACAGAGTATTTTCCACAATGCTAGCCGGCAGAAAATTAACTGTCGAAACGGGAAAAATCGCACAACTTGCTAACGGTTCGTGTCTTGTAAGATACGGAGACACAGCAATTCTTGCAACCGCAACTGCAAGTGCTTCACCCAGAGATGGTATAGATTTTCTTCCCCTTTCTGTGGATTTTGAAGAAAGACTTTATGCAGTTGGTAAAATTCCCGGCAGCTTTTTAAAGCGTGAGGGCAAACCTTCTGAAAAAGCTATACTCACGTCAAGAGTAATTGACCGTCCGATAAGACCACTCTTCCCGAAGGACTTGCGTAATGACGTTACATTAAACCTTCTTGTTCTTTCAGTTGACCCAGATTGTTCGCCTGAAGTAACAGGTCTGATTGGTGCTTCTATTGCCCTTTCCATTTCCGATATTCCGTGGAATGGTCCTGTTGCAAGTGTATTTGTAGGTTTGGTTAACGGCGAGGTTGTTATTAACCCGACGGCTGCACAGCGTGAAAAGAGTATTCTTGAGCTCACTGTAGCAAGCAGCGAAAAGAAGGTTGTCATGATTGAAGCAGGTGCTAAGGAAGTTCCTGATGATGTTATGTTCGACGCCATTATGAAGGCTCATGAGGTTAATAAAGAAACTGTCAAGTTCATTGAATACGTTACAAGCGAAGTTGGTAAAACAAAGTTTGAGTACCCCTCTTGCGATGTTGACCACGAGTTGTTTGATAAAATCAAGGATTTTGCTATTGAGAAAGTAAGATTTGCTCTTGATACAGATGATAAGAACATTCGTGACGACAGAATGAATGTTGTAACAGATGAAGTAAACGCATTTGTTGAAGAACAGTATCCAGAACAAGACAGAAAAGCTGAAGTTGCTGAGTGTCTCTACAAATTGCAGAAATATGTTGTTCGTACGTGGCTTCTCGTTGATGGTAAGCGTGTAGACGGAAGAAGACTTGACCAGATTCGTCCTCTCGCTTCCGAAGTAGGTTTGTTCAAGCGTACTCACGGTTCTGCTATGTTTACAAGAGGTCAGACACAGGTTGTTACTGTTGCAACACTCGGTCTTGTTGCAGAACAGCAGCTTCTTGACGGTATCGATGACGAAGAATTTAAGCGTTATATGCATCACTATAATATGCCCAGTTACTCTGTAGGTGAAACAAAGCCTTCAAGAGGTCCCGGCAGACGTGAAATCGGCCACGGAGCACTTGCTGAAAGAGCACTTTTGCCAGTTATCCCTTCTGTTGAAGAGTTCCCCTACTCTATCAGACTCGTTTCTGAGGTTGTTTCCTCAAATGGTTCTACTTCTCAGGGTTCAATTTGTGCATCGACACTTGCACTTATGGACGCAGGCGTTCCGATTACTGCCCCTGTTGCAGGTATCTCTTGCGGACTCATTACAGAGGGTGAACGCTGGATGACAATGCTTGACATTCAGGGACTTGAAGATTTCTTTGGAGATATGGACTTTAAGGTTGCAGGAACAAAGAATGGTATTACTGCAATTCAGATGGATCTTAAGATTGATGGTCTTACTCCCGAAATTATAAAAGCAGCATTTGAACAGACTCACAAGGGCCGTGAATATATCCTCGACGAAGTTATGCTTAAGGCCATCGACAAGCCCCGCAGCGATGTTTCAGATTATGCACCTAAGATGATTACGATTAAAATTGATCCGGATAAGATTCGTGAAGTAATCGGCTCAGGCGGAAAAGTAATTCAGGGAATTGTTGCCGAAACTGGTGCTAAAATCGACATTGAAGATGACGGAACTGTATTTATTGCAGCAGTTGATAAAAATGCAGGCCTCAAAGCAAAGTCAATAATTGAAGCTATTGCTTTTGATCCCGAAGTTGGTACTGAATTTATCGGTAAGGTTACAAGAATTATGTCTTTCGGTGCTTTTGTTGAAATTGCTCCCGGCAAGGAAGGTCTTGTGCACATTTCAAAGCTCGACAGCAAACGTGTTGAAAAGGTTGAAGATGTGGTAAGCATCGGTGACGAAATCAAAGTTAAAGTTGTCGAAATTGACGACAAGGGCAGAATCAATCTTTCACGCAAAGACTGCTTATAATCCTTTTCGAAAGTTTAAATACAAACATACAAGCGGAAGAAATTCCGCTTGATTTTTAATAGAGGAAATTATGGAATTAAGACTTCAAAAATACGTATCTGACTGTGGATTAATGTCACGCAGAGCTGCCGAAAAAGAAATCGAAAACGGTAATTTTACCGTCAACGGCGTAAAGGCTGTTATCGGACAAAAAATCAATCCTGAAGTTGATAGAGTTGAATACAAATCAAAACCCGTCAAGGGTGGCTCAAAAAAACTGTATGTAATGCTTTATAAGCCTCGTGGTTATGTCACTACCATGAGTGACGAAGAAGGTAGAAAATGTCTTCCTGAACTTTTGACGGATATTCCTGACAGGGTTTATCCTTGTGGCAGACTTGATATGGACTCGGAAGGGTTACTTATTTTAACAAACGACGGAGAGGTTGCAAATAAACTCATGCACCCGAAGCACCACGTTGATAAGATATACCACGTTAAAATAAAAGGTGAAATTGAGCCTGAAAAGCTTGTTCTTCTCAATTCCCCCATGGTCATTGATGATTATAAAATTAAGCCCGTTAAAGTAACCATCATCGAACGCAAGGAAGGCTCAACGACATTGAAATTTGTTCTTTGCGAAGGTAGGAACCGCCAGATAAGAAAAATGTGTGAAGTAGCTGAGCTTTCTATAACCCGTCTTAAACGCATAGCTGTAGGTGATTTAACAATCGGCATGCTTTCCCCGGGAAAATGGAAATATATGAATTATAAAGAAATCAGTTATTTAAAAAATCTTTAAAACAGAGGGTAAATATGCTTGAAATAAAACCTGTATATACCTCATATGAACGTGAGGAATACACAAAAGTTTTTAATATAACTCCTGAAAGTGACCATTTTGTTATATGTGCACGCAATAACGGACGTTTTGTTGGTCTTGGTTATGGTTATTTTGCAGAAACACACGGTACAATAGAAATAATGAAGCTTGTCGATGGTTATGATGATGACATTGACAGATTTTTATTAGGTAAAGCCGTTCTTAATTTTCTCGATATAAATGGCGTAAAAACTGTTATATACACAGGTGATGATATAAGACTTGCAAAAGCTCTTGGCTTCAGCACAAAAACCAAAGAGGTCACCCTTTATCTTGAAGGATATTTTTCCGCTGGACACGAACATGAAAAAAAGGAGCAATAATAAATGTCAGGATATAGCATAAGAGTATTGCAGAAAATCATTATATTGATGATACCGATGTTAGCGGGATTTATAGCAAAAAAATCAAATATAATTGATGAAAAAAATACAAAAGGTCTGTCTTCCCTGCTTGCCTACGTAACAAATTCTTGCCTGATAATCTGTTCTCTGCAAACTGATTACAATAGTCAAAAGCTTTTCAAGGCACTGTGCATATTTGTTCTTTCTATTTTTATTCACTCGTTTTTGCTTTTACTTATAAATGTGATATTCAGAGGTTTAAAGAATAAAAAAAGCAAGGTTGTATATCAGTTTACATTTATGTACAACAACTGCGGATTTATGGGTTATCCGATAATGATGGCGGTGTTTGGTGACAAAGAAGGATTGTTCTTGGGTGTTATTTATACAACGGTTTTCAATCTTTTCTGTTGGTCGCACGGTGTGTACCTTATGAATTCCTCGGAAACTAAAAAGGTTTCATTTAAAAAAATATTTCTGAATCCTGGAATTATAAGCATAATTATTAGTATGACATTATTCCTGTCAAAAATTAGACTTCCATCTGTTGTATTTGAGGGACTTGATATGGTTGGTTCAATGACCTTCCCGTTATCAATGATTATTATTGGAAGCCTGCTTGCTGATATGTCCTTTGTGGCAATTTTCAAGGATATTAAACTGTATTGTTATTCAATATTGAAGTTAACCATTATCCCCATTATTGTGATTTTTGTGTGTTCACTTCTTAAATTACCACAGTACATAGCTTTGACCGCCGTTATAATGACTTCAACCCCTTCAGCGACAAATACTGCAATTTTTGCAGAGATTTATAATCAAGATTCAAAGCTTGCCGCAAGAATCGTTGGTATGACAACAGTGTTGTCACTTTTCTCAATGCCACTGATTATGACGCTTTCAGAAAAATTACTTTAATATTCAATAAAAAAAGAAACTATCGTCTCATTTCGATAGTTTCTTTAAGTATCAAAGTATTTTATCGCCATTTGCAGTAAGCCTGAATTTTGCACCGAGCATTTCAGATGCCTTTCTGCACATCATCATTCGTCCAAGGAATATTTCAAAGTATTCGAACATACTGCACATACTTTCATCAATTTGGAGATTAAGTGTTATTTTTTGAAGATCGTCAGGTATTTCTATTTTGGCATCGGTGACAGCATAGTTGACCCTGTCGTGAATGTCAAGCTTAGTAATTTCCTTGTTTCGTACTCTGCTGCGTCTAACATCAGTTTTGTCTGCGATAATCAAGGCTGCAGAAATAACATCAACCGCACCTCCTGTTGATTCATCGTGATTGGCTATGCTTGACGTAATTATAACCCTGTCCTCAAGGGAGATATCTGTTTTTTCGAGTATAGAATTGGCAAGTAATGCTCCGTATTCGGCGTGATGAGCTCTATTTATTGCGTTTCCAATATCATGCATAAATCCGGCGATTCTTACAAGCTCTTTCTCATGCTCGCCAAAACCGAATTTGTCAAGAATAAATGCAGCCCTTTGTGCAACAAGAATAGAGTGTGTTTCAGAATGATCGGTAAAACCTATTGTTGCAAGATTGTCGTTACCCTTTTTGATAAACGCTCGAATCTCAGGATTGTTTTTAATAAGTTCGTAAGTCAAATATTATATACCCCTTTAAATTAATTTTCTATACTCAAGTTTAACACTAAAACAATTTCATTGCGAGTGTATTAATGTTAAAATTTAATTACTTTTTGTTTAAGGAGAAAATTTATGCATAATGAACTGACAAAGGTTGATATTAAAAAAATGCAGGATGAAATCGACCATCGTATTTGTGTACTCAGACCTCAGCTTCTAAAGGAGGTCGTAAGAACCCGTGCTTTTGGAGACTTGTCCGAAAATGCCGAGTACCATATTGCAAAGCAAGAAAAAAATGCTAATGAAAGAAGAATACGCTTTCTCCAGAATATGATCAAAACAGCTATCGTTGTTGAAACCACCGAAGATAAAGATACAGTTGGACTTTTTGATACTGTTACAATTTTTGTAGAAGAAGATAATGCCGACGAAACATATCAAATCGTTACAACCATGCGTTCTGAGGTTTTTGACGGAAGAATCAGTTGCGAATCCCCTGCAGGCAAAGCTCTGCTTGGACATAAAGTCGGTGACAGAATTTTAATACAGGTTAATGATAAATATAGTTATTATGTTGTAATTAAAAGCATTGTCAAAGGAAAAGATGACGAAACGCTTGCTTTAAGGTAAGTTTAAGTATAAATCACAAAAAAATGAAAATAATATTTTTGAGGTGATTTATAATGAATTTGACACAAAAGGAAACCACACTTCTAAATGATTTAAAAACACAGGAACAGTTATGTGTGCAGAAATACACTGAAAGTTCTGCAAAGGCTAACGATGCACAGCTTAAAAATTTATTTACTCAGCTCTCACAGGTTGAACAGAGTCATCTTACAATGATTCAAGACCTTCAGTCAGGCAAAATGCCGCAAACCCCAAGCGGCTCCGGAAATATGCCCACATTTACACAAACCTATACAACACAGGAAACTCCTGAGAAGAAAAACGATTGTTTTCTCTGCAACGACGTTTTAACAACAGAAAAACACGTTTCCGGTCTTTATGATACCTGTATTTTTGAGTTTGCTGATGAAAACTGCAGAAATCTTTTAAATACAATTCAAAAGCAAGAACAACAACATGGTAAAATGATTTATGACTATATGAGTGTTAATAATATGTATTAATCATTTTGACATTTAATTGTTAATTGTTAATTATTAATTATGCATAAAGGACACAAGCTTTAAAAAGCAAGTGTCCTTTTTTATCTTTGTATTAATTACATTCAGCAACAAGAGGTCCTTCGAGATCCTTGAGATAGAACAGTCTTCCGGGAAGAGTCGGAATAAAGCTTGATGTAACATAAGGATCGGGTCCGTGACGAAGTGTCATCCAGAAGCTCATTCCCTGCCACTGCATACCACGATTAAACGCTCCGTCGCAACCGCCTATTGCATAATCTGCCTGCAAGAACAGACCAGGTCCGATTGTATTAGCTCTACAAGGAACCAATGTTGTACGCGACTTGAAGCTTGTGATTGCATTCTGTTCTATTGTAAGCGGATGAAGCTTTGCCGCAATACGATATGGCTGTTTTTTCCATTCCTCAACAGTCTCATAATCATCAGCAAACTGAGGCTCCCAGAAAGCTATATGACACATTCTGCCTATACCATAAACAAGAACGAGTTTTGCTCCTTCAGCCTTCAACTTTTCAATTTTTTCGGGATATGTAGGCAAGTTTTCTTTTGTTGCAAAATTTCTTTGGCTTTCGGGTACTGTAAGCTCACCAAGGGGATTAAACAGTGCCTGACACATAGCGTTTTGGAAAGCTGCAGGATTATTTGCAGGTAAAGTATTTCCCTCTGAATCAGACCATTCATCCATATTGAATGTATAAACGTGGTCACACTTTACGTTCCATTCTTTAAGAAAATACACTGCCCACTTATACATACCCATAGGTCCAACCGGCAAAATCATTGCAAGCTTTTCGCCATCGTCACGTGCCTTTTTAATTGCAAAAGCAATTTCGTGACCCATATACGCATCAAATTCACCCAAAGTTTCGCAACGAACAGGTGTAAATTTGTCGTTCCAGAACGCCTGTCTATCCTCAACCTTGTTATTTACATCACAACATTTATCAATTTTTGCCATATCCCATCCTTTTGGATAGAAACCCTCAAGCAACGAGCCTTTAACTGTACTATTAAAATCCATAATATTTCCTCCAATAAATTATCTGTTATATTTTTTTAACTGTTCTACAACCAACTCAACTACTTTATCAACATTTATATCATTAATCTCCGACTTGGCATATTCTGCCTTACCTACACTCGAGAATAATTCCATTTTTGACATAGTTTCCTGTTTTACCGCCTCAACTGCTGCGGGGATAAGGTCAATTATTCCCTTGTTCATATCGGTAAATCTTCGAAACTCGGCTTTAACCGCTGCAATATTAATATCAGTAAATATATTAACCTTGCTAATTCCATCCTGAATTGCCTGTTTAAAATCATTATCTGTCAAACCAGAACCTCCGTGAAGCACTAGAGGTACATTTATTGTTTTTGCTATTGTTCTGATTCTTTCAAAATCTAGCTTTGGGGGGAGTTTGTAAGCACCATGTGCATTACCAACTGCTATTGCAAGTGCATCAACCTTGGTTTTTTCAACATAATCCTTAGCAAGCTTGGGATCAGTAAAGAACTTGCTCGGATCGTCAAGCTTTGAATTGCCTTCTGCTGAACCCTCGTTGTCGCCAACGTGACCGAGTTCACCCTCTATTGTCGCTCCATAAGAGTGAGCAATTTCAGCCATTTCCTTGACTTTTGCAACATTCGTATCATAATCGTCAGTTGAACAATCGTACATTATTGAAGTAAAACCAAGCTCAAGTGCTTTGAGGCAGGTTTCTTTCTTTAAACCGTGGTCAAGATGTACTACAATCGGTACATTTGCCTTTTTTGCCATCGGGATAAGATAATACGAAACTTCGTCAAGCGGTCCATATGGGAACAAGACTTCTGCAGTACCCATAATTACCGGAGACTTGGTACACTCAGCTGCATTTATAATACCTCTGGCAAGTTCAATATTTACTGCGTTAAACAATCCAACTGCATATTTATTTTTTTTTGCAGGGATAAGTATCTGATTTAAATTAACTAACATTAAACTTTTTCAACCCTTTCCATAAAATCTAAAATTTCTTCATATGGCTTGATTCCTGAGGTTGCACCCTTCATCATACAACAGTGTGTACCAACTGCGTTTCCGATATCGGCACATTTAACAAAATCTTCACCACGTGCAAGTCCTGAAAGGAAACCGGAACAGAAGCTGTCTCCAGCTCCGGTTGTATCAACAACCTTTTCAAGATAATACGTAGGCATCATAAATCCTTTGTCCTCTTTGTGTTCTCGGCAGAAACAACCTTTTGAGCCACATTTTATAATTACAGACTTCACGCCTTTTTCAAAAAATACCTCAGACATTTCCTCGGGTGAATTCTTACCTGCTATTTCCCTTGCTTCATCAATACTTGGCATGAATATATCTATGTAAGGCATAGCACAATCGAGAAGTTCTCCCCATTTTCCTGATGCATCCCAGCAAACGTCAAGAACTGTTGTCTTGCCCATTTCCTTACATTTTTTAAGGAACTCCATTGTCTGTTTTCCGTCAAAGGTGTTCATAAGGAAAGAACCTGTAACAAATATAATGTCGTTTTTGCTTATTACATCAAAATC
>JAZQVQ010000064.1:0-13681 GCA_045631825.1 Eubacteriales bacterium
AAGATAGACTGGTCTTTTGCAATGCTTATTTCGTTCTCGCCATCGGTAATAGTACGTGTTTTGTGAAAAGCGTCTTTGACCATACCGAAAACCGGAATGTCAATACCGGATTCGATGAGGAGTTTTTTTATCATCAAAGTATGTGTACTTCCACCGTCAAGTAAAATCAAATCAGGCTTTTGCGATAAGGAAGAGTCGGAACCATCGTTGTCAATATGTGATATTCTCCGTTTAATCGCTTCGTACATGGCAGCATAATCATCCTGGGAGGAAATTGACTTTATGGAGAAGGTTCTGTAATCCTTCTTTTTAAATTTTCCGTTTTCCAGAACAATCATTCCTGCGTACATATTGCTGTTTGCATTGTTTGATATGTCATAACTTTCAATTCGTTCGGGGAGACATTCGAGTTTTAAAAGGTTAGCTATGTTGTATAGCATTTGCTCGTCATGCTCGTTTATCGAGCATCTGGTAACAATGTCTTCACGTGCGTTTTCAACTGCAATTTTACAGAGCCTTAAAGAATCGCCTTTTGATGGGTGCTTTACAGATACAGGGTGTTTTGCAAAAAACGATAAGGCTGATGAAAGTTCGGATTCAAGTTCTTTTCCTAAATCGAAGGAAGTATATATACTTCTCGGTATCATATCGTAATTGGAGTAATAACGCATTATCAAGTCCGAAAGTGCATCTGTATCTGAAATTTCAAGAGGGGATAAGAATATGCTTGTCTTGTCAGAAACGACGCCACCTCTTACGAGTAAAACAGTAACACAGGAAAGCTGAGGTGTTTCGTAAAAACCAAAATAATCCTGCTCGTTTTTGGGGGTTGAAACAATGGCTTGCTTTTCCGATAGTCTTTTTAAATTGTTGATACTGTCACGGAATTTGGCGGCTGCTTCAAACCGCAGTGATTCAGACGCTTTTTCCATTTTTTCTTGTAAGGATTGTGCCGCCATCTTGTAATTGCCCGATAAAAAATATTCTATTTCCTTGAAATGTTCGACGTACTCTTCTTGAGAAATGTTGCCACTGCAAGGAGCAATGCACTGGTTGAGATGGTAATTTAAGCAAGGTCTGCATATTTGTTTTCCGTAAACAAAATGCTTTGAGCAATCAGGTATGGAAAACGTTTTTTGTGCAGTTTTGATTATATCCTTTGCAGCGATAGCTGAAGTATATGGTCCAAAATACTTGGCTTTAGAATCATTACGTGTTCGTGAAATTGTAAGCAAGGGAAAACCATAGTTTTTGTCGATTTTTATATAAGGATAAGTTTTTGCATCCTTAAGCTTAATGTTGTATTTGGGATTGTGACGCTTGATAAGCTCATTTTCGAGAATGAGTGCCTCAGCTTCAGAAGATGTCACAATAATGTCAAAATCATATATAGAACTGACAAGCTTTTGTGTTTTTAAATTCAGATTATTCTGTGCCTTAAAATAACTTGAAACTCTGTTTTTGAGGCATTTTGATTTACCCACATAAATAATTTTGTCATTGATATCCTTCATCAGGTAAACCCCAGGACTTAATGGTAAAGTACTTAGCTTGTCGGAAAATTCTTTGCATCTATCCAATTATATCAACTCTCTTTTTGTTTATAAAACATAAAGGAGCATTGCCTGACGCCTTGCTCCCCGTAAAATTATAATGCTTTAATTACTCAGTGAAACCCGTTGCAATAAGAGCAGCAAGTTCGTTTACAGCTGCTTCTTCGTCAGAACCATCTGCGATTATAGTAATTCTTGTTTCCTTTGCTATACCCAGAGAAAGAACTCCGAGAAGACTTTTTGCATTTGCACGTCTGTCGCCGTTTTCTACCCAGATTGAGCTTTTAAAGGTGTTTGCTTTGTGTATAAAAAATGTTGCAGGTCTTGCGTGAAGACCTTCCGGATTACGAACTTCAATTTCCTTTGAAATCATTTCTGCTTATGCCTCCAAATTTAACTGTTATAAGTGATATAAATGTGTTAATATTCTATCAAATATTGAGCATTAATTCAATAACAATATATGAATTTTAATAATTTATGTTAAAAAATCGCAATTTAGACAAAAAACATCAAAAATAACTTTAAAATTTAAACAATTTGAACAAGTCAATTCGCATATACGTTGCTATTTACTATTATGTCATCAATATTTATAGTGAATTCGTATGCTGAAGTATATAAGTCGAGATGAGAACCGGGAAAGACAAAGACATCACCATTTATAAAAGTTCCCGAATCCTCAACCTTGGCAATGGCAGATATATTCAGGAAGATGTCGCAAAACTGGGGATTTGTAGCGTAAAAGCGTTCCCCGTTGTCATCGGTAATATAGACACCTGAATCAGTATAACTTAAAGATGTAATTTCACCACAGAGTTTTTCATTATCCGAAAAATAAACCTTGTCGCCTACGCTTATATCATCAAGCAGTAATTTGTCTTGTTTGGCAATTACTGCGGATATTTCAATTTCTGACGTGCTTTTGTCGGAATAAAATTTGTCTGCTAAGTAACCTCTTATAAAAGGTCCGATTATAATGGCTACAATTGCAATTATAATCACAATATCAACTATATTTACAGGTCTTTTTTTCTCCATTGAAAATACCACCTCTCCGGATATTAGTAAAGTTAATATTATCTGACTTGACGGATACCGGTACAAATTGTATCAGCAGAATATTTCGGTAATCTGATATAAACAGTTTTACCGGCACAGATGTAATCATTACCGATATAGTAACGTCCGTTTTCAAAATTTGCATCTGAATTTATGGTAATATATATGGTTTCATTTTGCGGCAAAGTGTTTTTGACAAAGCTGTGAGTATTTTTGTTGTATGAATACTCGATACAATCATTGTATTCAAGTCTTGTGATAACACCCATAATTTGCTCTGTCTTGCTATCGTAAACAGTATCTCCGATTTTTATGTTTCCGTGAAAATCCTTACTTACATTATCAAGCTTTAAAACAAAATTTATATTTGAATTGTTTTTGCTTGAAAAGATATTGTTATTGTGTAAAAAATAGTTTATTAAAGCAAAGACTAGAGCGATTGCTGTAAGAACAATCAAAAAATCAATCAAATTGAAGGTGTGCTTTTTTGAAGCCATATTGTTCATTTTTGTTTCCTCCCGAGTGAGCTAATATTTGTTAATTGGTACCGCAGCAAATATGATGTTCACGTACTGTTGTGTCGTCTATAAAATCATTTTCAGAGCTTTCGATTGAAGAAATACCAAGTGACAAAATGACACATATAAGTATTTCCAGATGTGTGTCGACAAGAATGTCACGGCAAGACGAAATGTAACAGAATGAAATTGCTGAAATCAGCGTACCTATACACATATGTTTAATTTCGGCATCTGTCTTTTTGTTTGGATATATAAAGCAAATATTCTTTTTGAGATAAAAGTAAATCATACTTATGATGAGAATTAAACCAATTAAACCGACAGAATATAACATACGCTGAAATACGTTTGAGTAAACGGAGTCATTTATAAAACTGTAATTGTCAAATCCATGTCCCAAGAATAAATAATCAAAATCAGGAGAAGCGGAAATTGTGCTTTGGGCTATAGTAGTAACTGTCGAAAAGGGTATACTTTTGTTCATAAAAGCTGCCAAAAAACCTATAGCTTTTGATAAAAGTGGGACAAACAGGAATAAAATTGCATAGAATTTCTGTTTGAAAAACATAAATGAAATAACACAAATTAAAGTTGCATTCAAAACTAAAATATCATAGTTGTATACAAAAAGAAATACTATAAAGAAGAATTGCAGGCTGTAGCTGAATTTTTGAGAAATGCTCCTCCTGAACAGCATCATTGTAAAAACTATCGGCAAAATTAGTAATAAATACATCTGGAGTGAACTTGTCGAAATAATATTGTCCGAAAGATACGAACCAAAATCAATATCCGAAATAATTTCGGTAAATGTTGTATTTTTGTAGAGAAGAAATACGTATTGAATAATGGTAAGAATAACGGTTATAACACTCGAGGAAAAAAGCATTATAAAACATCTTTTTGCAAGGTCGGTTGAGCGTACTATATTTAATATAAGAAACGCAAGTATGAACGGCGTGACTTTTGTTTTGAGAAATTCAAAGAAGTAATGAAACTCCTTGGAAAACGGGTATGAACTTATCAAAAGAAAAACAAATAACAATAAAAGCACATTAATGACGTTTAAAGATATGTGACGTTTGCCACGCAAAAATTTAAAAATAAAAGATACAAGAGTAATGACACAGATAAAGGAGATTAAATTTCCTGAGGAAAACGGTATAACAAATATCGCACACAAAACACCCGATTCAGGTAAATTAAAACAGATAATTACAAAAACAAAACTCAGTAAAAACAACAAAATATTTGTTGCAGGTACGACGGCAGAAATTAAACCGAAAATAAGTCCGACAAAGAAGGACTGCGAATAATATTGAACGGACAAATCTTTATTTTTGTATGCGTCTGCATATATTCTGATGTTAAACTTAAAAAAAGGGAATAACTTACTGATTGAAAGACAGAATCCTACGCTGTGTTTTGATGATATAAGCAAAAAGGAAATAAATAAGACAAGTAAGCTTATAATTGAATCAAATGTTGTAAGAGAGACAAATGGCCCGTCTGAATTCTGGTATAAACCGATACCAAGAGAAATTGCACCGAATGACATAAGAAAAATACCTATTGTCCTCATTTGCATAACCATAAGTCTTAAGAATGTGTTCTCAAGAATATTGACAAGAATACTCTTCTCAAATATTTTTGCAAAATATAACCTTACTTTTAAAAAATATGGGAAGAGCTTTCCACAAAAATTTGAAAAATAATCTGACAATACAGATGATTGGTCAAAATTATCTGAAAACATCTTAAATATAAAACCATTTTTTAATAGCAATTGTATTTTGGACACAGTTTTATTAAGAAAAGAAAATAAAACACTCTGTTTTGCCTGTTTCATTAAATAAAACTCCTTTGCTTTATTACTTATTTTGCAATAAATGCTCGAGATATAAAATATCCTGTCTAGATAAATCTGCACTGTTTAAAAGTTCGGGACGCTTGCTTAACGTAAGCTCAATGGATTTTTGTCTTCTCCATTCATTAATTTTTGCGTGGTTTCCTTCGAGAAGAACATCAGGTACCTTCAATCCCATATATTCTGCCGGTTTTGTGTACTGTGGATATTCAAGTAATCCTCCGGCTATACTTTCGTCTTCATAGCAACTTTTATCCGATAACACGCCGGGAATAAGACGTGAAACCGCATCAATTATTGTACAACAGGCAATTTCGCCGCCTGTAAGAACAAAATCTCCTATGGAAATTTCTTCATCGACAATCAAATCCAGTACCCTCTGGTCGATACCCTCATAATGACCGCATAAAAAGACGATTGAATCAAGATAGGATAATTCCAGTGCCAATTTATGATTGAATACTTTTCCTTTTGGAGACATATATATAACACGGGTGTTCTTTGGTAGGACCGGCTTAAAAGAGTTGTAACACTGAACTATAGGGTCGGGTGTCATCAACATTCCCATACCTCCTCCATACGGAGTACCGTCACACTTTTTGTGCTTGTCTAAGGAAAAATCACGTATGTTGTGAGTTTCAATTTTTATAATTTCTTCCTTCTGGGCACGTCCCAAGATACTTTGTTGAGTATAGAAATCAATAATCTGAGGGAATAAAGTCATAACATCAAAACGCATTTTAATGTAGTTCCTCCGCATCATCGAACATTCCGGGAATAGGGCGGACAAGTATACATTTTTCGGGCACAATTTCAATAACTATTTCAGAAACTGCAGGGATTAAATATTCTTTTCCGTCGTTAACAATACTGTAAATATCTGAAGCACCGTGGTTGAAAATGTCATCGAGTGTACCATATACTTTTCCTGAGTCGGCATCTATTACATCAAGTCCTATCAAATCTGCTATAAAGTGGCTGTTTTCGTCAATTTCAATGTCGTCTCTGTTGGCATAGAGACTTTTTCCACGCATTTTGTCAGCTGACATAACATCATTAATTCCCTCTAACTTTATATATAGAAAACCTTTGTAATTTTTAATGGAAATAACGTTAAAACAAGCGTTTCCGTCCTCGTCAAGATATAGTTTTTTGACATTGTCCAATGAATTTACACTGTCGCAGTAACATTCAGCCTTCAATTCACCATGTATGCCTCTTTTGTTTATTACTTTGCAACATTCAAGATATTTTTTTTGCATAATTACTCCATTTGATAATCAATTATTTTTTTACATATACGTTTGTATCCCAGGCGGGCAGGTACGGGAAGTGCCTTATATAAAGTCTGCAATCTCCGTATAATTCTTTGAGTTTCAAGGGTATTTCAAATATGTCTTCATTTCTGTGATAAATCGCACAGGAAATTGTAGGAAAATATTGGCTTATCGTGATTTCAAGTCCTCTTATTACCTTTAAGTCACTGCCCTCGGCATCAATGTTTATAAAGTCAACCGGACTTTTAATATAATTGTCAGCAATATCAGCTTGTATGCTGATTTCTTTTAAGCCTTGATGTGAGGTTGTTTTTGCACTGCCTCTACCACTTCGTGAAAAGAATGTCAACTGTTCTTTTTTGTCCCAACAAGCTATGTTGTGAAAGTGAGAAATATCAATGCCCGATTGCTCGGCAAACCGTATCAGCTTTGCAAAATTTTTTTGGTCAGGCTCAAAGGCGGTTATGGTTCTTGTGTTTTTTGCAAAATATAAATATTCCCTTATTGTGTCACCGTTGTATGCACCAATATCAACAAGATGTCCATTATCTTTGGGACAAACTATGTTTTGATATGCCTCAGCTACGTTTGTCTGGCAAAACTTCAGGTATTCAATTTTGCCTGTCAGCTTTGCATATAACACACAAAGAAAAGCCTGCCTTGATTTTTCGTCAAATAAAAGGGAATATACCTGCCTTATTTTTTGCTCGTTACTTTTTACAAATGAACTGTCAAATAATCCCTCACCATAAACGGGAACATCGGGACAGTATAATTCGTCTTTATCAGATATGCTGTAAATATTATCGAGAACGTCTCTTAGTTGTGTTGCAAAGGAAACAAGGACTATAAAATTGCCGAGTTGTTCTTTGATTTTGCTATATGTAACTACCTTGAATGAACGGAAAATTTTTTCCTTGGCAAAACCATCACTGGCAAAAACCCCCGAAATATGTATCCCTTTACGCTCGCATACGTCAAGTATTTTGTCGGCACCGTCACCCATACCATATAAAACGATTTTTTTATTCGTATTTAAAAGGTAAGTCCATAAATCAGTTGTTTCAAATAAATTGTCAAGACTATAATGCGGTTTTAGCATAAGTACTTCACTTTCATAAACAGTTATTCATTGTTATTATAACTCAAAAAGCTTTAAAAGTAAAGATGTTTTTTTATTAAAATTAACACTTTATATCTCTTTGCGTATTAAAATCAATACAAATATAGTATAAAATAATTATCATCGAATATGGAGGATAAAATATTATGATAAACACAAAAAAAGCCGTAAACAGAATTATTAGTATCCTCATAGTTTTATCAGTTGTTTTGCCAACAATGATTTTTGCTGATGAGCAGATTGAAACCGAGATGAGCTATGAAAATGTTTTGTCTCATAAATATACACTTGCCGATGGTGTTGAGTTCTATAAAGATGTAATTTTTGATAAGCAGGAAGGGTATCAGCGTACATACAGATTTGAATATACACCAACAGAACTGAATGGAGTTATTTTTGCAAGAGGCAAAGATTTGTATACAAGAAGTTATATTGAAAACCTCGCAAAAATGACAGATGAGCAAAACGGAGCTGTTATTGGTGGAATGAATGCCGACTTTTTTAATATGTCAACGGGTGTTCCGCTTTCGGCGATAATCGAAGACGGAATTCTTATTACTTCTGATGGTGGATACAATTGTCTTGCAATAAAAGAAGACGGAAGTGCTTTTATTGACACTCCGTCGATTAAAATATCCATAACAAAGGAAGATAAAAAATATGATGTCTGGTCACTCAACAAGGAACTTGTCGATTGGGGACTTTGTCTGTACAACGATAAGTTTGATGACACAACAAATATTTCAGTTCCTGCATATGAAGCAGTTTTTTATCCTTACGAACAAGTATTGACTGTAGATGAAATTGCACAAGTGCTAGAAATAGAGCCTGAAGAAGTTGTTGCTTATGATGAAACTGAAAATGGAACTGACACTGACACTGAAACTGAGAATACAGACACAAGTTTAAATCAAGTGGCAGAACAATCGAAAAATTACGAAAGTATAAATGATTATTTGCAGGGAACATATACACATTCAGATGATGAAAATGGTTCTGATCAAACTGAAAATAATGATTTTGTTGAAACAAATGAAACAAATCAAACCGAAATCTTTATAAACGTATATTCTCAAAGTGACCTTGAAACAATAGATGAGTATGCCTTGGATAACGAATTTACAAAGGTCGGTGACAAGTATTATAAATTGCAAAAGGCAAATCCCGTTATATCTCAAAGTGAAAAAATTGTAGTTGTGCAAACCAGAAAAGATGGCGTAGACGGAAGTCTCGTTATTCCCGAGGGCTCTTATGTGCTTGCAGGACACGAAGATACCTTTGCATCAAGTGTCAAAAGATTCTCCGTAGGTGACGAAGCTGTTCTTGATATAACAGCAAACGAAAGCTTTGTTGGGATTAAAACTGCAATAGGTTGCTCGCATATAATCATAAAAGATGGCAAAGCTGTTCCTACAGATGCTTTTTCACACTATAAATATAAAAATCCACGGACTGCCGTTGGCATTACACAAGAGGGAAGAATAATTCTCTTTGCAGTGGACGGACGTGATTCGAATTTGAGCGGTGGTATGAGAATTGATGAGCTTTCCAATGAGATGTTAAGACTTGGGTGCGTAAGTGCAGCAAACCTTGACGGCGGTGGCTCAACAACCGTAAAGGCTCTACTTCCGTACTTTAATTCACTGGATACTGTAAATAAAATTTCACAAAGCAGCGAACGTAAAATTTCAAACGCTATATTGTTTACAAATAAAATGCCTATAGTTGGTACAGCGGCATATTCATATTTGCTTGATACGTATGAGTATGTTATGTGTGATAGCTCTGTTTATCTCGGACAGGAGTATTTTACTGATGAAAACTATTACCCTGTTGGTTTTTCACTTCCCAAAGCAGAGCAGGAGCAGTCTCAATCTGAAACCCTTACAGAATTTGCCGAGAAAGAGACTGATAAAGAGCAAACCATAGAAAATGATTCGGTGTCTGTCAAAACCGAGACTTTAAGCGAGGAGGAAAATGAGGATAATATCGTGCCTGCCGATGAAAACGAGAATAATTTTGAAGAAGTAGGCGAGGAAATCGTTGAAGAAGATAAGGTTAATGTTATATACACTGTAGAAAATGGGTATATTGAGGACGGAAGATATTATCCTGACGGGTATCTCGGAAGTGTTGAAATAAATTCAAATATAGACGAACATAAAAATGTAGCAAGAACACTTGTAAGTGTTGATGAGGTTGATGAAATTACAATTACCGCACCCACTTTGACGTTGTATCAGGGACAGGCGTTGCAGTTGGCTGCATTTGCAAAGGTCAATTCATTTGACGTTGCAGCCACAAACGAATCGTTTGATTGGGACGTTAATTTGAATTATGGTGTTGTTTTTGAAGACGGACTTTTTCTTGCAACACATTCCGGTGAAAATATTGAGATAACAGCAAAACGTGGTGATGTTAGTGCCAGTGTATATGTCAATGTTTTAAAAGACCCGTTTGATGATATTTCTGAACACTGGTCAAGAGAAAATATAATAAGACTTTTCGATGAGGGAATCGTCGAGGGTGAAATTGTAGAAGAAAAGTCGGTATTTAATCCTAATAGGACATATTCAAGGAATGAATTCTGTACCATGTTTGCAAGAGTCCTTGGGTACACTGCCGTTGGCGTTATACCTGAACAGATTAAAGACAGACAAGAGCTGCTATATGCTGATAGCGTAAACATTCCCGATTGGGCATTTCAGAGTGTTTCTGCGTTAGTTAACGGAGGATATCTGGAAGGTTTCGGAGTAAGCACAGATGACGGTGTTTTCTTTAATGGAAACGAGCCGGTATCCAGAAAAGATGTAATTTCAGTTATAGGCAGACTTTGTGAAAACGCACCCGAGGAATTTGTTCTTGTTGCAAGCGATATTTCACAGGATGATGAAAACTATGAGCTTATAAGAAATGCTTGTGCTGCAGAAATTTTCCGTGGGTATGAAGACGGCTCTTTAAGGCTTGATTTTGGCCTTACACGAGCAGAAGGTGCTGCTGTGTTTGTAAGACTTATGGATTACCTGGAACTGACATATAACAATTGAATTAAAAAGAATAAAAAGGTGATAATATTTAGGGGTGAAGCCAATGACTGAATATTATCATCTTTTTCCATTACTTTGTTGTTTCTTTTTGATGATATTACCAATTTTTAAAATTTATAAAGTTGTTAGTTTAAAAACATTTGTATCCTTATATGTAAGCGTGCTTTTTCTGGTGATTTTTAATGAATATGTACAAAATGAGATTATTTCAATACTCTTTTCATTTGCTGTTTTTGAGTTTACGTACTTTAAATTCGACAAAATCAAAAGCTGTTTTAAGAAAAGAGCAGTGAATAAGGCTGTTTCTCTGTGTGTGTTTTGTGACAATAAAGGCAAGGTTTTGTTTGATGGCAAGGTAAGGCGTGCGGTAAGTATGGACAAAAGTTGTAATATTAAGGTGGGAAGTATTGTTACTGTGTTATTTTGTGATAAAAATATATTGGTTGTAAAATAATATATTTGTTTTTTAAATTTTGTTTGACATTTATTTATCAACATGCTATAATACGACTATATATAAATATTATTAATAATGTTTTACGGTAGGTAAAAATGGAAAGTTTTTTTGAGGCATTTATTCAGCTTGTTGTTTATGTGTGTATATCAGGCTTTATATCCAACATTATCGGATATTTGCTGCCACGTGATCAGATAAACTCTGATATGTTTCCCTACACAAGCCTTAAGTTTGAACGTGAGGGGAAAATATACTTGTTATTTAAAGTGCGTAAATGGAAAAACAAAGTTCCCGATATGAGTAAGGTTTTAAAGTCACTTTACCCTAAAGCGATTGCATCAAGACCATCACCCGAACAGATCCAAAGACTTATTCAGGAAACATGTGTTGCTGAACTTGTGCACACATTGCTTATAGTTTCAAGTCCTCTGGTCAAGTGTTTTGTCAATGAGCCGTACGAGGATTTGTTTACAGTCTTATATATTCTGGGAAATATACCGTACATTATAATTCAGAGATACAACAGACCAGCGTTTAAAAATTTGTATAATAATCTTGTTGAAAGACAAAATAGACAGCAACTCTCAGGAGGGGAAACACATGAAAGTGCTGATATTGTCCTGTAATACGGGACAAGGGCATAATTCCGCAGCAAAGGCTGTCGGTGAAAAACTATCTGAACTTGGTTGTGAATATGTCATTAAGGATACACTTTTGTATGCATCAAAGTTCTATTCCAAGGGCATTTCCAAATCGTATAATAAAATAGTTATGCATACACCAAGAGCCTTTGGTGTTGGTTATAGATTCAGTAAATCCATAGTTTATACGCAGGGAAGACCAAAGTCGATTGCGTATGCATCAAATATGCTGTGCTCGAAAAAAATGTATAATGATATAATAAGCGAACAATTTGATGCGGTAGTGTGTACCCATGTTTTTGCAGGTCAGGCAATAACACATGTCAAACATAAGCATGGGCTTGAAATACCGATATATATGATTTCAACTGATTATTCGTTTTGTCCTTTCTATGATGAGCTCGATGCGGATAAGTATTTTATTTCAATGAAAGAGATTGAAAACGAATATTTTGAAAGAGGATTGAATAAAGATAAAATAGTTCCGTCCGGTATACCTGTTTCTGGTAAGTTTTTGACAGATATTGATAAAACAAGTGCAAAACAAGCCTTGCAGATACCCGAAAGGCACAAAGTTTGTCTTGTTATGTCCGGAAGTATGGGTTATGGTGATATATACCAGCTTATTGATAAAATTCTTGCCTATAACATTGAAAACACATACATAATTATTATTTCAGGAAATAATAAAAAGTTGTATAACGGTCTTGCTGAAAAATATGGCGATAATACAAGTGTATGTGTAATTGGTTATACAGACAAGGTTTTTATGTATATGAAGGCAAGTGATGTGGTTGTTACAAAGCCGGGAGGACTATCTTCTACGGAGACAATGGTTTGTTCTGTTCCGCTTGTATTGACAAAGCCGATTCCGGGTTGCGAAACGGAAAACTTTGATTTGCTTACAAGACTTGGTGCAGCGTATCCCGGTCAAAAAACAGACGAGGCAGCATCAGGGATTGCAAAAATATTGACTGATGAGAAAACAGCAAAGTCAATAGTAGAAATGCAAAATAAATATATTAATAAGAATGCAGCCAAAACAATTTGTGATATTGTGTTGAGAGGTAAAGTTCCTGAAAATGAATTTGTGTCCTGATTATCGTAATTTCAAATTTTCAAAACTTGGTGACAGTGAGTTCAAGCATCTTAATCTTCTTTTTTACTGGGCAATTTACGGACTGTTTTTCTTGTATTTTGAAAGAATAAGAGTTTGTGAATATCACCCGGTAGAGTCATTTCTGGATAGTTACATACCATTTGTTTCTTTGTTTATAATTCCATATTTTTTCTGGTTTATATATCTTATAGGAATGCTGCTTTATACTTTGGTTTTAGATGTAGATTCCTTCAGAAAATATATGTGGTTTGTAATTATTACATATTCGATAACAAGCGTGATATATTTTGTTTATCCCACAAGTCAGCATCTAAGACCTGTAATGGTAGATGGTAACATATTTGACAAAATCGTACGTGGTCTTTATGTTTTTGATACAAATACAAATGTTTGTCCGTCTATACATGTTCTCGGTTCGCTTGCCGTGTGTTTTACTGCACTTAACTGTAAGAGGCTTAATAAACTCTGGATTAAAGCGGCGTTTATTATCTGTGCTGTGCTAATTTCGGTTTCAACGGTGTTTTTGAAGCAACATTCGATTATTGATTTGTTTGTAGCGTTGATGCTTTCGTTTTTAGTTTATCCGCTTGTTTTTTCGGATAATAAGATTTCAAGGTACCTTTTGCGACTTTTTTAGAGTAATTTGTAATTATTTGTCTTTTCCCATTGACTTTTTGTAATTTGGTGATATAATAGAATAAATTGAATATGTTTGTTTTTATAACAAGATAGAGGTGCGGTGTTTAAGAGTACCGGTAAGTAGTAACAAGCGGACTTGACTTGTCGGAAAAGGAAACATTGCCGAAGTGCCGTGTTTGTCCGGAAAAATGCGGTGCTGGTTTGTTGAACAATATTCAACAAACTGTCACTTTCGTGGAGAGCTATCGTAAAACTGTTGTTTTGCCATTGGTATTCTGTGAAGTGACACAGTATATCAATGGTTTTTATTTATTTAAAATAAAAATAGTAAAAAATTAAAAGGATGGAAGAAAAATGAAAAAGATTTTAGTTAT
>JAZQVQ010000065.1:0-5145 GCA_045631825.1 Eubacteriales bacterium
TGCACGGAGAGTTACAGAGGAGTTGAAATTAACCGACATTGAAGCAGTAGAGCCGCCCGTGTTTCCGTTACCGTTAAAGTTAATGGTATATGAGTTCGGATTCCACTGTGCATAGAGATATACCGTGCCGCCTGCGGTAGAGGAAAGATTTGTTACCGTCTGCTTATCCGAGTAAGATGTTCCCGTTCCGCTTGAATTGGTATTCCAATTTTTAAAGGTGTGTCCTGTCTTTGTAAATCCGTTTGCACGGAGAGTTACAGAGGAGTTGAAATTAACCGACATACTCGCAGTTGAACCGCCTGTGTGTCCGTTGCCGTTAAACGCAATAGAATAGTTGCTGACAGTCCATTGGGCATAAAGTGTAACAGTTCCGCCGTTGGTTGAGGTTAGATTTTTAACCGATTCTCTGTTGACGTAACTTGTTCCCGTACCGTTAGCTTTCGTATTCCAACCTGCAAAGGCATAACCGGATTTTGTAAATCCGTTGGCTGTGAGGTTTTTCGCAACATCATAAGTCATTGACATTGAAGCGGTAGAGCCACTTGTACTGCCGTTGCCGTCGAACTTGATTGTGTAAGTGTTCGGATCCCACTGTGCATAAAGAGTGATTGATGTGTCACCATTCTTAATACCCGATTTCAAATCCGTAGGTTTCAGCGTGGAATCGTTCTGGTCAAACAGAGTTCCGCCCCAAGAGTAAGTACCCCATTTTGTAAAGGTATATCCTGTGCGATACAGACCGAAGGTTGAAGCATTACAAAGACCGCCTGACTTTGTGTTGTTGTAAGTCCAAGTATCCGTAAACTTTGAGTACGGAGAAGCGGTGTATATCGTATCCAAAAGCAACTTGTAATTTGAGTTGCTCAAAGAGCCGTCATTTGCATCATAGTGAACTTCAAGAACAGCAGGTTTCCACTGTGCATACAGGGTTATTGTACCGCCCGCCGAAGTCAGATTCTTTACATACTCACGGTTATCGTAGCTTGTTCCCGTACCGCCGGATTTCGTGTTCCATCCGACAAACTCATAACCCGTCTTGTCAAAGTTATTTGAATTTAGTCGTGTTGAAGTGCCGACAGTAATTGTCTGATTAGACATTGAGCCGCTTGTATTTCCGTTGCCGTTAAATTTAACTGTATAGGTTGAACTCGTTGTGCTTGATGAGCCTGATGATGAACTGCCGCTTGTTTCTTGATATGCGATACCGACACCGTATCCTTTATTTATGATGTTATAAAAGGTTTCTTTACTGCTGCTGCCGATGGAAGAAGCGGAAGTCCAAAGACCTTGTCCGTCAGGTGTGTATAGTGCATTGGGATAAACTCTGTTTGTGTACGAAGCAATAAATCCCCAAGTAGCAGAGGTGTTGCTTGTACCGCCGTTACTTGATGCACCGAGGATATATTTACCGTACAGGGCTGTTTCGGTTACGGTTATAGAATGATAGACACTCTCAAGCCTTATATCATATATAGGCTCGACTATAACCATATCGCCCTTTGACATATTCGCTACACTGCCGACACCGAGAAGGGAAAGAATTTTATTGATGTTGTTTTCATTGTTCTGCCAAGTTTCCATTCCCGAAGGTGCGGGCAGGGTTGTTGAAAAGCTCTGTGAACTTTCCTTGTAGCAATTTGTTGTGCTTTTGGCTGTTGTAAAGCCGTTGTTCTGTTTGGATATAAGCTGCTTCTTGTTGTTCTTCGTGCTGAACTTATATCCGTCCGTGTATCCGAGATTGCCGTAGCTTGTATTTCGGTACACGTCAATTACTTTGCTGACCTTCATCGAACCCGACGTGGTTACAGCACTGAAACGATAACCTATACAGTTATCGCTCGTTGTTCTGATTGCGTATCCGTTAGGTGATGCCGACGAAGTACCGCCCGTACCGCCTGCGGAACTGCCGTCCCAAGACAAAGCAAAGGCGTTCGTGGGTATCATACACAGTAGAGAACACACAACCAAGATAATAGATATTACTCGTTTAATACTAATCATCTCCTTCTTAATAAAACAAAAAAATGACCTGACTTTCATCAGGTCATCATCTCTTATTGTTTAGTGCGAGTGGCAGGTTTTACCCTTAACCGCACCGTGACATATTTCGCAGACAGTATCATTAACATATCTTACACAAGTACCGTTTGAGCCGTCACCGATTTTCTTTCCGCAGGTACTGCAATAAACGGTGGGGTCATTCTTTATTGTATATTTGGGACACTTGGTAATATCGTAACAGGCGTTACCCCATTCATCAACCGCATAGAAGCTCTTACAGGTGTGAGAGCCGCAGATTGAACAGCCTTTCTTTTCAAGGCTTACGATGAAATCGTGAGTTTCCTTACTGTCACAGTTATGTTTCTTGACTCCGCAGTTGTAAGCGTTTGCATCGTCATCACCGATGATTTCAATGCCGGGACCGTCACCCTGCGTTACTGTTTCTGCCTTGGGATATGTTGTTTTCTCGGTATCGCTCTGACTTTTCTGTGTGGTCATTTTTTCGGGCGGTGCGAGTGTTATCATATCCTCGTCAACCTTCTGCGATTCCTCAACATACAGATTTGTTCCGACTGTTATATCTTCAAGATTGAGATTACTGTCAACCGTCGCAGGCTGTGTTGTTGAGGTGGTTGTTTCGTCTGTTGTATCCTTATTGCAGGATTTACCGAAAAGTGCAAAGATAAGTGCAAGAATTATCAGCAGCACCGCAACAAGGATAAAGATGGTTTTGTTGTTCTGTTTTAAGTTCGAATTGTCTTTCATTTTCTTTTACCTCCGTTTTAAAATTTTTCGGTTAATATTGATACGACCTCTATCGGCACATTTGCAGTTGTGATTGTTTTACCTGCAAACTGTATCGGCACAGAAACGGTATATCTTACACATATTTCAAGTTGATTATCCTTTTTAAAACTCATCTGAGGAACTGTCATTGAATACTTCAGATTTCCGTCTGTGTCATAACTATACAGTGTTTCAGCAGATAAATCCAATGTGCAAAATTCGCAGAGTTTTTCGGTGTATTCGGGGAAGTCAAGAGTTTCGGTGTAATCGTTACCTTGCTTTATGCTGTTGAATATGAGTGTTGAGTTCTTGGTAACGAAACTGTCTAGAACAATCTTGCTGTTCTCTCTTGTGACATTGATAACCGAGATTGCGGAAGCATAGGTGAAAATGCTTGAGAAGATAGCAACAATAACAATGATTAGTACGCAAATCGATACATAGCCTTCGCCCTTTAGCGAATTAATAATTTTCATATTGTTCTGTCCTTTATCAAGTATATTGATTTTCATTTTTTTCTGTGGTTAAATATATACAGACTATTTGTTTGCAATGAAAGAGGTGGATTTATGTCGTTGTTTGGTGATAAAAACATAAGAATTGATTCATTAAAAAGATGGCTTGAAACTCTATCCGTGGATGGTATTACAAAGGTTGATATTGGAGGACAGCAAATTGAATTGATTCCTGAAAGTAAAATGATTTTAAAAACTCAACTGACATCATTTTCAGAACTAATTCAAGTATTAGATTCAAGAGCCGACTGGAGAGATTTACAAGGCATTCTATCACCTATGTTTTACAATGCTTTTTTTCGTTCAAAAAACAATGCTATTCATATTGCAAACTATTACGAATGTTTTGTGGTGCCGAGCAATATGAAAACATACAAAAAAATCATTAAAGGTTTTGACTATCAAAGCATAGGTTCTGTTCAGGTTTTTGATGGTGATAAACCTATTGCAGAAATAGGACAAAAAAGTGATTTGTTATGGAGCGTTTTTCACGACTATTTCATCAACGAAGGTGAATGGGGTGAGTCAATTCATACCCATGCTAATCATGAAAAATATTTGTCTTTGCAACTATTTGAAATAGAAGGATTATCAGTAGAAGAAATTGAAACTCTTATACAAGAAATACTTCTGAGAGTTTCAATGGAACATGATATGGATTTTGCTGTAACTGAACTGGATCCTATATATAAAAATGAAGGTGAAGATAATATTTATATCTCTCAATTTCACGCTATTGAGTACGAAAGAATACCTACGCTATACCTTAACAACGCTTTGCAATCCAAAGACATAAGGTTGTCTTATTTAAGCTATTATCAAGTGTTAGAGTATTTCTTTGTTAGGGTGCAAAACATAAATCTTCTTAATGATTTAAGTCTTTTATCAACATCGACTTTGGATCATAATGAATTGAGAAAAACTTTACAAAAGTATAAGAACTCATTAAGCGAACGAGAATCGTTGAAAC
Organism: Eubacteriales bacterium; assembly: GCA_045631825.1. GTDB lineage: Bacteria > Bacillota > Clostridia > Oscillospirales > CAG-382 > UMGS1387. The sequence goes on from JAZQVQ010000065.1 coordinate 4,273, forward strand.
AAGTATTAAAAGCTTCTGTAGATTTATCCAAGCTAAAAAATTGGATAAATCAAAATTTAAATCGTATAAACACTTATTGTTGTTCTGATGAGAATGCAATTGATTTATCCAAGTCTGACGAAAAAATAATATCAAAGTTATCTGAAAGAATATATAAATTCAGATGTTCTATTGCTCATGCCAAAGGAGATGTTGATGAGTATATCGCCATACCAACCATAAGTGAGTCTGATATATTTAATGAACTTGAACTTATGAGATATTTATCCTATGAGGTTTTAATAGCTTGTTCTAAACTGTAAAACCAAGCTACTTCCAATACTTTTCCGAAATACCCGACCTTGTACTCTGCACGGTAATGGGTATTTTAAATGCACCGACACCCTGCACATAGGTATGAACAGAGATTGTCAGAGTCATCGTATCTCCAAGCTGAACTCGCTTGTATGTTTCGTTATAGTATTCTGTTGCAGAAGTGGTTACATCAAAATCGAAGAAAGTGCCTTTTAGTTCCTCGCAACGTTCCTCAAACTCATCACCGAATGAACCTGTAAATGCGGCAGTTTCAATAAGCTGTCCACATATCTCATCCATATCCTGCTTGAGTGTTAAAAAGGAATAGATGTTGAGGGTTACTACAAGCACCATCATAAGTGCAACCAAACCGATAGCTACATCAATATAGCCTTCGCCCTTTCGGGAAGTAATAAGTTTCTTCATATCCTTTCACCTCCGTTATCCGAAAAGAACGCCGACAGAGCCGATAATCTGTGAGATGATGACTACAACATACATAAGCATAAAGCAGATAAGCAAACTCATTGAGAGTTTCTTTGTCTTTTTAGGTATCTTCTGTGCTTCAAGTCTTAACTG
>JAZQVQ010000066.1:0-2878 GCA_045631825.1 Eubacteriales bacterium
TTTTTGCTTGTAACACACTTTTTAACACACTTACACTTTTTAACACACTTTTTTATTTAACAATAATCTTATCGAAAACCTTTTGAAGTTCTTCGGCTACGATTTCTTCGTCACCGTTAAGAATGTGTCCGTAAACACCGAAGGTGTCCATGTCTTTGGAATGGCCTACAAGAGGTTTTACAAGGCCTTCCGGCAGATACTTTGCCATTGAAATAAAAGTGTGGCGAAGTTCGTATGGAGTTACGATAGTCATATCGTTAGATTGGCAATAACGTGCAAGGCAATCTTTGTAATGTGTTCCGCTTTTTACAGGGAACACATATTTATCGGTCTTGGGTTGGTTGTCGATAATTTCCTGTGCCGCTTTTGTCAGCTTAAATGCTCTAATGGCGTTCTCGTTTTTGCCTTTGGTGATTTCATTGAATTTATTAATGGAACGTTGAAGATAAACGTATCCGTCTTTTATATCCGTCCATTGAAGGCCGAAAAGTTCGCCTGTTCTTAAACCTGTGAGCACTTGAAACCGCCACGCCGCCACATACGGCTCAACGGCAGGTTTTCCACGCCAAAGGGTGTTATCGGTCGAGAAAAGTTTTTGTAAATCCTGCGGTTGTAAAACGGCTTTCTCGGCGGTCGGGACACCTTTGGGAATGTTCAAATCTTCCGGCACTAAATCCGTCCATTTATGTTTGCGGCAGAATTTTATAAAAGCCATTAAAGTTGCCTTAAGGTTGGTAAGGCTTTTTTTGGAGAGGGTTTTGGCTTGTTTGTCGATGACGGATTGCAGTTTTGCTTCGGTTATGGCCTCAAGGTATAACGTGCCGATTACAGGTTTAATGTAAAGACGGACACGGCGTTCTTCCACATCATAGTTTGAGAAAGAAGTGCGTTCTCTAATGTTTTCGACAAACAAATCAAGGGCGTGGTCGCATCTTATTCTTTCCTCGATACACTTGTCGAGCCAATCATCGGCCTTGCGGTTTGCTTCACGTTGTCCGTTTCTTCCGGCGATGGAAGAGTAAAAACTTTTTCTCACTCCGTCTTTTTGGACGGAAATTCTCCACCTTTGATTTTTCTCATCCCATGCGGCGGTGTTCGTTCTTTTCATTGACAATTCTCCTTTTATATAATATAATAAAAGGGCAGATTGGTGTGCTAAACTTTTCTGCCCTGCCCTTCGGATAAATAGGCTTATCCGTGGGGCATTTTTTTATTTGTTCATGTAATAATACATAATTCTTGCAAGTTCGGATACATCAACGCCACGGCTGAATTCGAACTTTACTTTACCAAGACCCGAAAACCAAATTTCAAGTTCTGCATCACGGTCGAAAGTTCCTGCGGTTTCGACAGAAAATGCTTGGATTTTGTTATAAGGCAAAGAAGTAAAATCTTTTTTAGAGCCTGTAAGACCTTGAACGTTCAAAGCAACAATGCGTTTGTCGGTAAAGGCAACGCCGTCTCTTCCGCCGGAATATACATACTGGAATTTTTCGCCTGCAAGAAGAATTGGTGCAATATCCCTTGCAACCGAACCGTCCAAATTAGTAGGCGAGAGTTTAAAAATCGGATTTTTGGAAAAATCAATCATAAAAACAACTCCTTTTTCTTGTTGGTGCGTTTTAGGCATTGACAAGTTTTTTTATATTGCAAAGCAACACAAACCGTGTTACTATACAAACAGAACAAATGTTCGTTAGCACAGAATGTCGCAAAAGCGACACTCCATTTTAAAACATACCAAGAACAAATTCGATAACAATAAGGGCAACGATGATGGCATAAAGGATTTTCTTTTCCTTCTTATCGTTTAAATTATCTTCTTTAAGTTCGGCAATTCTTTCCTTGTAAAGTTCAAGGCGTTCCGTAAAAGAAGCGGTTATGTTTGCAATGATTTCTTTGAAATTGACTTCTTCTTTTTTGGTTTCGGCAATTTCCTTAAGACCGACCATTTCATCAAGAGAACCGCCGACAGCGATACACAGCTTTGAAACGATTTCAAAAGAAGGGTTTTCGGTCTTGCCGGAAAGAAAATTATTGATTGTGCTTTCGGGAATTTTTGTCATTTCAACCAAATCTTTAACTTTCAGTTTTTTGGCTTCTTTATGGGCTTTTATATAAGCAGGATACACGAAAACACCTCTTTTTGATAGACATTTTATTAATAAATGAAACCCGAAAGTTTCATTTTTAAAACCCAATTTGTAAAGGTTTCAAATTTGCTTATTGCAAGTTTTTTGAAAAAGATTTATATTCTCGCCATCGGAACAAAAACAAAAAGAAAGAATGGCGAACCGATGGACAGAAACGAATTTATAAAAGCATTAATTATCTTAAAAACACAGCCAAAAGAGAACAAAGGCTTTTCCTTTCGACGCACAATTAAAACATTAAAACAAGCAAAGCAAAATAAACCGACAAACGATTATTACGATTACCTTATTAAGGCAAAGGCAGGAGTGAATGAAGATGAATGAACGTGAAGAAGAATTCTTAAAATGTGTAAAAGAAAACCCTGAACGTGCGGCGGAAATATTAAAATTTATTCTTGCCTTGCGTGAAACATCTTCAAGAACAAATCTTGTTCCTCAACAGAAAGCTGTCTAAATATTCTCAAAAGTTCACACTCTCTTTCGGAAAGACCGTCCTCAGTAATGGGGGCGGTTTTTTCTTTTATATCAGTTTCGCCTTTGATATATGCAACGGAAACGCCGAAGTAATCCGCAATCGCTTTAAACTTTCTTTCCTGCGGCATGGCGTCCTTATTTTCATCGAGCCAATTTGCAATGGTAGTGGCGTGAGTACCAGTATCTTTACTTAATTGATAATTGGTAATGCCGTTCTCAACCATAAGTTCTTTCAATCTTTCGGCAAAAGT
>JAZQVQ010000067.1:0-3110 GCA_045631825.1 Eubacteriales bacterium
GAAAACCCGAATTGTCTTGATTTTATTCTCATAAGGGTATATAATTAACGTATAAGTAATTTTGCAAATTCCGGTTTTATGTTAAACATTTTTGCCGCTACTTTGCAATACGTATAAAAAACAGGCGGTGGAAATGTATGAAACGAAAAAGTGATTTTGTTAAAGGTATAATAGACGGAATGCCGATTTGTCTTGGGTATCTTTCTGTTTCGTTTGCATTTGGTATATTTGCCATTGAAAGCGGACTTGGGATTCTGCAGACACTACTTATATCTATGACAAACGTAACCTCGGCAGGTCAGCTTGCGGCAGTACCGATAATTACGGCTGGGGGGTCTCTTGCAGAGCTTGCAGTAGCACAGCTTATAATAAATCTGAGATACGCCCTTATGTCCACATCTTTGTCTCAGAAAATGGGCAAATCAATATACCTTGCCGATAGGTTTTTAATTGCCTTCGTAAATACCGATGAGGTTTTTGCAGTGGCGTCGGGTAAAAAACATAACGTTGAGAAAAATTATATGTACGGCTTGATTCTTATGCCGTACTTGGGTTGGAGCTTTGGTACATTAATCGGCTCTCTGGCAGGGAATATTCTGCCGGCCGGAGTGGTTTCGGCATTGGGTATTGCCATATACGGAATGTTTACGGCGATTGTTGTACCCGGAATGAAAGAGGATAAGAAAACTGCATGTGCAGTTTTGGTCGCTGTGATTTTAAGCTGTGCCTTTGAATTTCTGCCGTTCTTGCAGTCAGTACCATCAGGCTTTACTGTTATAATATGTGCGGTTACGGCAAGTACACTGTTTGCTTTTCTTGCTCCTATCGACATAAAGGAGGAACAGGAAAATGCATAATATACCATTCTGGCTTTACCTTGTGACAGCAGCAGGCATAACGTATCTTATAAGAATGATTCCCCTTGTGCTCATAAAGAAAAAGATAGTAAATAAAACTATTCTGTCGTTTTTACATTACATACCGTTTACAGTACTTGCGGTAATGACTGTACCTGCAATTTTTAATTCAACGTCAAGTGTTTTGTCGGCAACCTGCGGATTTGTAGTGGCAATATTGCTGTCGCTTTTCAATAAAAGCCTTCTTACAGTTGCGGCAGTGTCATCAATAACAGTTTTTATAACCGAATGGCTGATAGAATTATTGTAAAACTGCAGACGTAATGTAGGTTTGCTTTCGTGTGTCGATGTGGACATAAAAAATATGTAAAAGGAGATGAAGTATCTTGAAAGAGTCCGGAGAAATGTATCTTGAGTCAATCTATATGTTAAGTAAGGAAAAAAAACTTGTTCGTTCTGTTGATATAGCAGAGTATATGAATTATTCAAAGCCGAGCATATGTCGTGGAGTCGGGCTCTTGAAAAAGGATGGGTATATTAACGTTGATGATGATGGTTATATAACATTGACAAAAATCGGATATAAAACCGCCAAAAACATATTTGAACGTCATACAGTTTTGACAAAGGCACTGGTACTTCTTGGAGTCGATGAAGAAACAGCTGCCGAAGATGCTTGCAAGATGGAGCATTTTCTGAGTGAAAAATCATTTAATGCAATGAAAAAATATATTGCAGAATATATAAATAAAGAAGCTCTCTGATGTAACAGAGAGCTTTTTCCTTGTCTTGAAAATGCAAGTTTTGAACACAAAAAATAGGAAATATATTGACTTTATGCGGTATTTGTGCTAATATGAATCGAACAAAAATTGAAATGATTTCATGTTGTGGCAAACAAAGGCTTTAGTTGTAACTTGTTGGGAGGTAATAATATGTATTGCGGAACAGTAACCAATTATTTCACGAAAAAACCGATGGTAAATGTAAAGGTAAGTGACGGGCTTAACACAACCTTTACCGATGCCGACGGAAAGTATTCACTTCCGGGCTGGGAAAAAGCACACATGATAAACGCCGGTGTTCTTACCGAGTGTCATAACGATTGGTATATCAATATCGAGGGACATACGGGCGATTTTGATTTTTGCCTGAAACCTGTAAAGTGTAGCGACAATTTCAGCTTTTTGCATACATCCGATACAGAGATACAAGGCAGAAGCAAAAACGACTGGATAGATTACCTGAGGAATCTTGTAAAAGAGGAAAAACCGCTGTTTTTTGTCAATACGGGAGATTTATGTCTGAAAGAAGGACTTTCACGCCACTATCTTCTTATGAATAGTGAAAGCGTTTGTTGTCCGGTACGATATACTATTGGAAACCATGATATGTGCGAGGGTGATTATGGTGAACAGCTTTACGAAAAGTATTATGGTCCTTCGTGGTATTCCTTTGATTGCGGAAAAGTTCACTTTGTTTTTCTAGATATCGGTATGGGAGATAAGGATTCCGGATATCCCCAGCAGTTGCGTGACGAATGGCTGAAAAAAGATCTTGAGCTTAAAGATGAAGATAAGGCGGTAATTATATTTTGTCACCACTTTCATCCAAATCCTCAAGGATACGGATATACGGTAAAGAGAATATCGGAGCTTGCAGGTGACAAAGGTCTCAAAGCGTTGATTTTCGGCCATGACCATATGAACTACGTGTATGAGTATGACAATTTTATTGGAATTTGCTCGTCACGTCCCGATAGTGGCGGTATAGATTCGTCACCTGCAGGTGTAAGAAAAATCAGTGTATCCGGTACGGATATCAGTACACAATGTATTTATAATATTCCCAAAAATTATGCGGTACAGGACGAGTGCATTTGGTCTGCACATCTTGAAAAAACTATTGAATTTACCTCGCCTATAGAAGTAGACGGAGCGGTTTGGGTGTGTACAACCGATGACGGATACCCGACAAAGAGTGGTGTGTATAAGCTTGACATAGATAGTGGCGAAATTCTTTCTTATATAAAAACCGGCTCTGTCAAGGGCGATGCGGCATATTGTGACGGAAAACTGTATGCTATGGACACACAAGGTTGTCTCTATTGTATATGTACACAAAGTAGCAAAATTTTGTGGACTGTAACTTCCGATATAAGTGCGTGTTATACAAGACGTGGAGTCATTCTTGCAGATGATAAGGTCATTGTCGTACGTACCGGAAAATCAAATTCCGTTGTATACGCTTATA
>JAZQVQ010000068.1:0-36413 GCA_045631825.1 Eubacteriales bacterium
TAAGGGAAATGTTAAGCGGACTGTTTGAAAAACTTCTAAAGAATGCAACGCCTTTATTCCATTCGGATCAAGGTTGGCAGTATCAGCATTCAGAATATCAACGGCTGCTCAAAGAACACAACATTAAGCAAAGTATGTCCAGAAAAGGCAATTGTATGGATAACGGAGCAATGGAAAACTTTTTTGGCAGACTAAAAGTTGAAATGTTTTATGGTGAAAAATTTGAAAGCGTTAACGCTTTCATTGATGAATTGAAAAGGTATATTGACTACTACAATAACGAAAGAATTTCTATGAAACTAAAAGGAATGAGTCCAGTACAATACCGAACTCATTCACAAGTAAGTTAATATTTAATTTTTGTCTAGACTTTGGGGTTCACTTCACACCAAGTCGTTTTTTTGTTTGCCCATAAACGAAAAATATAAGATATAACGGAACTTTTTTTGTCAATAAGAGTCATATAAAAAGGACATAAAAAAGCTTTTGGAGAAAAATAAAAAAATATATAATTTTTTTCGTAAAAAGACTTGTCTAAATACTAAATATAGTGTATTATATATATAGGTATAACAATATGGACCAAAATCCGTAGAAATACGAAAGGATGAATTTTATGAAAAATTTCACAAGACTAACTGCAATACTGTTTAGTTCAGTTGTGATTATGTCTTTGTTGACAGTTTGTGCACAGGCAGTAAAGCTCAAGGACATAAATAAACACTGGGCAGAGGAGTATATCAACTACGGAGTAGAAAAAGGGTATATTTCAGGTTATGATGATGAAACGTTTAAACCTGATAATACAGTTACCAGAGCAGAATTTGCAAAGATGATAAATTCGGCTGTCGGTCTGAAAAAACTTGATAAAATATCTTTTTCCGATGTCAAATCAAGCGACTGGTTTTACTCGGATATATGTAAAGCCGTAAAGGCAGGATACGTAAGCGGATATGAAGATGGAACATTTTTGCCTAAGAATGTTATAACAAGACAGGAAGCGGCAGTTATTCTGCAAAAAATAACCCTTCCGGTTTCAAGTGTAAAAGCATCCGTCAAGAACTTTGCAGATAGTGCAAATATAGGTACTTGGGCTGTAGGTGCTGTTGAAGTGATGGTGGAAAAGGGTTTTTTCCAGGGCGATGAAAATAATAGATTTTTGCCAAAGAACGGACTTACCAGAGCCCAGGCGGCAAAGCTTATATATATGTTCGTTGAGAACGAGAATATAATCACGGATAATTACACCATAGACGATAAAACTCAGCTTGTATCAGAGGTTTTGTTTGTTGGTGATGTTACTGTAACTAACCCAAATACAAAGTTTAAGGATTGCAGAATTGTCGGTGACCTTAAAATAACAGGAAGCAATATAAAACTCGAACTTGAAGATACATCTGCAAGAAGCGTGATAAATAACGCAGATGGCGACGTTGAAATTGTAGCCGATGAAAACTCAAATGTTTATGATGTTGTTCTCAATAATCCGGCAAGACTTGTTGGTGATAATTTTGATAACGTTTCACTCGCAGGCGATGATATTCTTTCGGGAACAGTTGAACTTGATGGCGAATTTGATAACGTTGTTGTAAGCGAAAGTGCAGTTGTCAGAATAGACGGCTCGGTGCAAAAGCTTGTTGTAAATTCTTCAGTTGACCTTGTTGTGCAAAGTGGAAATGTTACACAGCTTGAGGTTGTGTCGGGACTTAAACAGTCAACAATAGTGCTTTCCAAAGGTGTGACTATAGATGATGCACAAGTAGATTCACCCGTTTCATTTACTGGTAGTGGAATTATTAAAAAGGCAAACAATGGAGTGTCCGGAATTTCGTATGAAACAAAGCCCGAACAGGTGACAGGGAAGGCATCTGTTGGTGACGGAGAAGAAGGAGGACTCGCAGTTCCCACTATTTCTCCCAAGAACGCAGCAACGGATGTCGCTGAAACATCAGGTATAACAATTACATTTAATGAAGAAGTTTTCGATATTGACGGAGACCCTATAACAAAGAGCTATGCTGAAAAGATAGTATCTCTTACAAAGACCTCGCAGAGTGGAACGGAAGTTGATTTCACCGCAGCTGTGACATCAGGCAAAAAAATTACTATCCGTCCGTCAAGCGACCTTGCAGCAGGTGCTAAGTATTATATTTCTATTGCAGCAAATAAGCTCCAGAATAAAGATGGAGATACAAATGCAGCAATACGTTCTTATTTTACAGTTGCTGCAAAGGATGGAATTGAAGATGTTACATTTTCTCCGGTAAATGCGAAAACCGATGTTTCTATTGATACAGAGATAACACTTACATTCCCCGTGGCAGTATATAGAGCAACGGGAAGCAGCAGTCTCTCTGCTGCATACTTAGAGTCAACCGCTATTGAACTGAGACAAGGCTCGGCAACGGGCACAAAGGTTAATTTTGATGCGACAATAGATTCGACAAAGAAAATAACCATAAAACCCACAGAAAGCCTTTTGGCAGATACTAAGTATTATGTAATACTTGTAGCAAAAACTCTTAAAACAAGTGATGGAACAACAAATTCAAAAACAACATCATATTTCACAACGGCAAATGAACTTGGTATAAAGATAACTCCTGAAAAGGCAGCCACAAACGTGCCGTCAAATCAAGAGATCGAAATCAAGTTTAGCGAAGAAATTGTAAAGAGTACCGGAACAAGTATTACAAGCTCTTATATAGTTGAAGATGTAGTTGAATTGCGTAAGACTTCAACTTCAGGCGAGGAAATTCCTTTCTCGGCACAGATAAGTAGCGATAGAAAAACAATAACCATAACTCCCGATGATGAACTCGAAAAGGGAACAAAGTATTACGTTATAATCAAAAAAGAATCGGTTATGGGTAAAACAAGCGAAGTTGAAAATGAAAAGATATCTTCATATTTCACAACCGCACAAAGTATGACACCTATTGTAAGCCCTGCAGACGAAAAAGAGGGCGTTGAAATAGACTCGGTAATTACAGTAAGCTTTGGCGACGAGCTTTACACCAAGGGTACAAGCAGCTCTACACGAGTTCCCGTAACTTCAAAATACCTGACAGATAATGAAGTGGTACTTCTCAGACGTACAAATGCCTCGGGAACAAAGATTGCTTGCGAGGTAACCATAAGCGACGACGGAAAGACTATAACACTTACGCCCGAAACAGACCTTAAGGATAATACAAAGTACTGTATTGTTGTCAAGAAGCAAACGCTTTATAATGAGAGCGGTAAATACAATCCCGCATCTACAACATACTTTAAAACAGCACAGAAGCTTATGCCAGAATTTGTCCCCGGAGACGGAGATAAGGATGTCAAAGTTGATACAAAGCTTGAGATAGTCTTTGAAGAGGCAATATACAGAACAACAGGAGCTGACCTTACAACATCGTATCTGAAAAATAATGTTATAAGATTTTATAGAGGACAGGACGAAGACGGTACCGAGATAGAGGATTACTCCGTTGCTATCAGTGATGATAAACGCACAATAACAATAACACCCGATGATGACCTTGCAGGTGACACGGATTATTTCCTTATGATTTGTGCAGGAACTGTCGCCAATAAGGATAAGGTTAAGAATCCCGAGGCAAGTATTGTGTTCACAACGGAAAATGTTGTGGTTGAAGAAATAAAGTTCGAGCCCGAAACAAAGTCGACAGGAATTTCTGTGACAGCCGATGCAAAAGTAATTTTCGGTGCAAAGGTTTATAAGGCAGGTGGCGGAAAGGTAACAGTTTCATACGCAGATGACTATATTAAACTTCGTAAAGGCTCGTCGGGCGGAACTGCCATCGATACAACACTTACCATAAGTGAAGACGGAAAGACATTTACCCTTACTCCGAAAAAAGAGCTTTCAAATAATACAAAGTATTATATAGTTGTTACAGCAAATAAGTTTGAATATGTTGACGGAACAAAAATCACATCAAAATCAGCATACTTCACAACTGGAGACAGCGTGCCTGTAATCAAAGATTTTGAAAATCAGGACGTTGACGGTTCAAGTGCAAAGTTTGTGTTTAATTCAAATGTTGATGCAACACTTCACGTAACCGCAAAACCCAAGAGCGGAGATGCAGTTGTCGTTTCCAAAAACATAGAATCAGGAAATAATGAGCTTGTGCTTGAAGGACTCAAGTCTGAGACTGAGTATACAGTCGAAGCTTACCTTGAAACACAAAACGGAACTAAATCGCAAACAGTGTCGGTAAAGGTTACAACAACCAAAGCTTTTGAATTTGAAGTCGACAAAGTAACCGATACAACCGCAAGTTTCAAGGTAAAGGTATTTGCAAACGGAAAACTCACAATCAAGTACGTCAACGAAGACACCCAAGAAGAGAAAACAAAAATAACAAATTTGAGTATGACATCAGGCTCAAGCAGAACAATTGAAATTTCAGACCTTGATTTCGATACACAGTATACGGTGAACGCAATCTTTGTTTGTACCGAAAGTGAAGAAGAAATTGAGGAAGAAATAAGTATACTTACAGAAAACTCAGAAGATTATCTTATTCCGGATGATGTATGCGTTAAGGTTGCGGATGCAGATGTTTACCACGCAGAATGTGATGGTGACGTTTACGAAGTGGTTATTCCTGAGCAGGAATCTGTAAAAGTGAAAGTAGTTCTCCCGAATGATGCAGCATCCGTAAAGGTTAACGGAAAAGCTGTACAAAATGATACTTATACAGCCTCAATAGCCTTGACAGACGGAAGCGTAAGTATACCGATAGAGATAACCTATGGACAGCAAACAAAAGAATATACACTTAATGTTTCTGTTTCATAATAAAAAACCGGTTGAATAAAGATAATCCCCGATGGAGAAATCCATCGGGGATTTTGCTGTTCGTATAAATTTAAATATAAATGCTATACTTTATTTTATCCTCTGATTTTGCCCAAAACCGACATAAATAAAAATGCTATAATGTTGGTACATACAATACTTGCCCCGGTTGGTAAATCAAACAGGCAGGAAAGAATTATACCCGTAATAAAACAAATAACCGAAACACAGGCAGAACAGATAATAACAGTTCCGAAACGCTTGCAGACACGCATTGCAGTAAGAGCGGGGAATATTACAAGACTTGAAATAAGCAAGGCCCCCATAAGACGCATACCGAGAACAATCGTTAAAGCAGTAAGCACGGCAATAAGCGAATTGTAGACACCGACCTTGACACCTGTTGCTTTTGAAAAGGTTTCATCAAAGGTAACGGCAAATATTTTGTGATAAAATAACAAAAACAAAATAATTACAGGGATAGTAACAGCAAGACTAAGAACAACATCAGACTTGCTCATACCTAAAATTGTACCAAACATATAACTGTTAAAGTCTGTGTTGATACCGCTTTTTGTGGAAACGGCTATAACGCCAATAGCAAGAGCACCGGTTGAAACAATGGCAATAGCCGAATCGCCCTTTATCTTGTTGCTTTCGCTTATTCTTAATAATAAAAATGCACATATAACAACAACGGGAATAGCCACCGCCATAGGTGAAGCATTTAAAACTGTCGCAATAGCTACTGCACCAAAACCAACATGGGAAAGCCCGTCACCTATCATGGAGTACCGCTTTAAAACAAGGCTGACTCCTAAGAGCGAAGCACAAAGCGATATAAAAAGTCCACCGAGAAGGGCTCGTTTCATAATAGGCATGGAAAGCAAAACAATCAACTCGTCAAACATCAATCTTCACTCTCCTTGTCTAAAAGCAAAAGCTCGCTTGAGCTTTTGTAATCATCTGTTGTTCCAAAGAATAATGCATTGTTGTGCAGATGAAGAATGTGCGTTGAAAACCTGAGCGAAGAACGAATGTCGTGTGAAACCATAATTATGGTAATTTGATGGTCACGATTAAGATGCATTATCAGGTTGTATAAATCTTCTGTTGCCGCAGGGTCAAGACCGGTTACCGGCTCGTCAAGTAAAAGCATCTTACCGGTTGCACATAGAGCCCTTGCAAGTAAAACCCTCTGCTTTTGTCCGCCGGACAGGTCACGATAACACTTGTTTTTTAACTCGGAAATGCCGAGCGTTGCCATGTTGTCAAGTGCGATTTTGCGGTCTTTGGAGGAGTAAAAGGAAAATAACCCTTTCTTGCCAAGCCTTCCGGATAAAACAACCTCAAAAACGCTTGCAGGAAAATCCTTTTGCTCTGGTGATTGCTGGGGGAGATAACCTATCTGGGTACTGTTTAACCCGTCACCAAAAATCAGCTGCCCTCCGCTTGGCTTTTTAAGCCCCAGAATTGCCTTTATAAGTGTTGACTTGCCCGACCCGTTTTCGCCGACTATGCAGAGATAATCGCCTTTGTTTACAGTAAAGCTTAAATTCGAACAAACGTCTCTGCCGTCGTATGCAAGACATAAATTTTTTGCAGTTATATATGACATTTAATTAAGGGCCTCCGTAAGATTTTTAAGGTTGCCGTCCATAAGACTTGTATAAGTTTCACCACTTTCAAACTCTTTTAGCGTAACGTTGTGACAGGAATGTAACAATAAAACCTTTGCACCTGTTTCTTCGGCAATGTTCTTTGCGATTTTACCATTTGAAAATTCAATTTCAAATATAACAGGTATTTTTTCCTGCTTTACTTTGTCCGTAAGAGAGGCTATTTTGGATATGCTTACCTCAGTATTTGAAGCACAACCGGGAAATGCGGCAAAGTATTCAAGACCATAATGATTCGCTAAATATAAAAACGGGAACCTGTCACCGATAACGATAGTTTTACGTTTTGAAGTTGATAATAAATCTTTAAAAGAGTTGTCAAGCTGTGTCAGTTTTACAAGATAATCCTTGTAGTTTTCTTCGTATGCCTTTGAATTATCTACGTCAATATTGCAGAGAGTATCCTTTATTTTTTGCGTAAGAATCATAGCATTTTGAGGACTTGTCCATACGTGCTCATCGTATGAATGTTCGCAAGAATCGTGAGAATCGTGAGAATGGTCAGTTTCTCCATTCTCGTTATATGATTCTAAAAGGGTAACATGGTCGAAAAAAGAAAGCATAGTAACTTCTTTTGGAATGTCACCGATAATCTGATTTAACCACGCGTCAGACTCTCCTCCGTTATAAATGAATAAATCGCAGGAGAAAATGTCAGCCATATCCTTCGGCGATGGCTCAAAGGTGTGAACTTCGCTTCCGGGGGAAATAAGCATACGAAGATTTACCTTGTCACCTGCAATTTGTCTGACAAAATCATACTGGGGGAACGCTGTCACAATAACGTCGATTTTTGAGTTGTCCTTATTCTGTATGCTGCTATCAGTAGAGCAGGAACATAATAAAAGCACTACTGCAAATATTAAACAAAAATATATTATCTTAAAAAAATTTCTCATATAAACCTCTCACAAATGAAAATGAAAACGAATTTCATTTTTACCCTGAAAGTATATCATATAACAAAAAATTTGTCAAGATAAACATAAAAAGAGTGATACAAACATTTTGTCTGTACCACTTGTGTTTTTGTTGTATTTAGATTGCTATATGTCGCTTAAATCAACCTCAACCGGCTTCATCATTTCGAAGGAATAAAGAACAGCACGGGAAACCTCTTTGCCGGTTATTTCTTTTACGGCACGAGAATAATAGATAAGCTGTGCACTGTGACGTTCTCGTAGGATGTCATCGCCGTCAGGCAAAGAGACCTTGTCTGTCTTAAAATCGACAACCGTAAAGGAACCGTCGGCATTTTCATAGAATAAGTCTATAACTCCCTGAACAAGAATGAAATTCTTGCCGGGTTCCAACTTTTCGGAAAACTCACTTGCGTCTATGTTTAGATTAAAACGCATTTCACGGCGAATGTTTTTCGAAAGGGAAATGTCCTTGTAAAACTGTGTTTTGAAAAACTCGTCGAGCTTTTCTATATTTAACAGAGTTCTGTTTTTCTTATCGATAAAACCTTTTTGCAGTAAATAGTCTGCCTGACTCAGACAACCATGCAATACGCAATCGTCAAAATTTGCAAACTGCATAAACAAATGCATAGCAGTACCCGCATCGGCAGAGGAGGGTGAGAGGTTTTCCTTTATAAAATCAGGCACGGCTTTGTAGTCTCGTTTTGCTTTGAGAAGCGTAACAGAGTCGTCGTCAAGAAGTCCTTTTTTCAGTTGCGAAACAGTAAGCTTTGAGGGAAGATTGTCAAGTATGTCTCTGTGAGGATAGACAAAACTACTTAAAAAATTCAGCTTTTCAAGGAGTAATTTGTCTGTAAGAGGCGAATCTTCTGTGTTGTTACAGTCAATCTCTGTTGAAGGACTTGCAAGCAAACTGTTTGTAATGTCGTTTAAGTCTTGCATATTCAGGTACTCACATTCGAGTATGTCAGATAAATTGTCACATAAACCGTCAAGTTGCATATCCGATTTTTGCAAAAGTGCAAGACAAACCTTGTCTGAAATTATACACCCGAGTATCATAGACAGATAGTTTGAACAACCAGAAAAATCGCCTGTTGCATAACACAATCTTGCCTTGTTTAAGACTTTTGAAAAATCCCCTTTTATACAACCGCTCATATAAAGGTGGTCTCTTGCTCTTGTCAACGCAACGTAAAGAATCCTCACTTCTTCACGTATGGCACTTTGCGAAATAATCTGAGAGAGAATAAGCCTGAAGGGAGTGTCAATAACAATAGAACCACTGCCGCTTTTTTGACATTTAAGTCCTTTTACGTCACGTAGCTTTATGCCAAGACAAGCGTTTTCAGCGAAAATAAGCTTTTTGCGTTCGTCGGTTTTGTTGAAATTTCTTGCAAGGTCGGCAACAAAACATACGGGAAATTCAAGCCCTTTGGAACGATGTATTGTCATAAGTGTTACATAGTTTCCACCTATAATTCTCTCGGCTTTTATATCGGCTTTGTCCATAGAACCGTTTAAGTACTCGATAAACGCACCTATGCCTTTAAAGCTGGTTTTGGTAAAATCACGAGCCATATCGTATAGCTTTAAAAGATTCTTTTTTCTCGAGGCATATTCGTCGGGCGAGCCCTCACCAAAGAGACTGCTTGAGCAAATGCTGAACAAATCCATATCGCAGTAAAGCAGCCATACAAGCTTTGAAGCATCGTTCCCACGGGCAAATTTTCTGTAAGTGAAAAGTCTGTGCAAAAACTCGTCACACTTGTTTTTGAGGGTAGTGTCGATGTCCTCGTCATCACATTGTGCGTAATTCTTGACAGAAGTAAAAAGCCTGCATTTTTTGAATTTGTGCTTTATAATCGCAAGCTCGTCGTCCGTAAATCCGCCGATAACCGAACGCATAAACCCTGCAAGATATATTTCTCGTTCAGGATTGTCGATTGAGTTGAGAATACAAAGCATAAGCAAAACTTCTTTTTTGCCATAGAAGTTTTCACCGGCATCACCAAATACGGGAATTCCAAATCCGGAAAGTACACTTTCGTATATATTGAGCGTGCTCTTTGAACGTGTTAAAATACATATGTCGGAATAAGAAATAGTTTTGCCGTCGCTTTTAAGTTCAGAAGGATTATCAACTATTTGCTTTATTTTCTGAGCAATAATATAAGCCTCGCTCTGCTCTGAGGTGTCAAAATCTGCATCGTCTTTGTCGGCGTTTAAAATTGTAAGATGGCATTTTTTTGCTGTTTTTGTGTTTTGCTCACGGGAGAAGATAAGCTCGTCACCCGGTTCAAAGTCGCCACCCATAAGACGTGAGAATAAAAAGTTGGTAAGAGATATTACGTTTTCGCTGCTGCGGAAATTGTTTTGCATAAATATTTTTTGTACCGGAGATTGTTCTTGGTCCGAGCATAAAACGAAATCCTCACGATATTTTTTGAAAATGTCAGGTCTTGCACCTCTGAAGCGGTAAATAGACTGCTTTATGTCACCGACAAGAAAACGTGAATTTTCGATGTTGTTTTTGTCTTTTGAGCATATGGCTCTGAAAATCAAATCCTGAAGCTCGTTTACGTCCTGATATTCGTCTATGTAAATTTCCTTGAAATCACGGGAAATGTCCTCGGCAAAATCAGATGGTATAAACGGAACAATGCTGTCGGTAAGTAGCTTTAAGGAGTAGTGCTCGACATCTCCAAAATCGACAATGCCTGAAGATGCCTTGACGTAGGATAGTTTTTTGTCAAATACGTCAAGTAAACAGAAAAGCTCCTTTATGATAACACTGCAGTCAAATGACGCATTTTTAATTGTATTTTCATCAGCACTGTAAAGGGCAGATAAATCCTTGCGTATAAGGTCAACACTGCTTTTTCTGGCACTTCTTATAAAGGCAGTAAAATCTTCGTCCTCGAAATTCTTGATAATACCAAAGCGTGAAAGCTCGTAGTGTGAAAGATTGTGCCTTGTTTTTTCATAACCGTCGTCAATTTCTTTCAGGAAAACCTTTGCTTTTTTTATGTCATCATCAATGGCAGGACAATATTTTTGCCTTAAAAGCTCGTGTTTTTCAAAACACATATCATAAAGCTTTTCAAGATGGGAAATGCAGCTTTGTGTCTTTTGTTTTGAAATGTCCTTTATAAACTTACCGTATTTTGTATCGAAAAAGCTTTCACACTCGGAAACTTCACTGTACATATCAAGTACATTTGCTTTGAAAAGCTCTTTGTCTGTTGTCTGGTGTAAATCATAATCAAGCTTTAAAAGTGTGTCAATAAAGCTCTCGTCACTTTTAGCACCTGAAAATATTTCAAGCGTGGCAAGAAAAGTGTCCGTAGAATTTTCAAATGCCTCGTCGAGAACCTTGTTCATAATGTGACGTCTTAAAACACCCATTTCTGAGTCGTCTGCTATACGCACGTTTGGAGAAAGACCAAGCTTTTGGTAGTTCTTCTTCACAAGGTCAAAGCAAAAAGCGTTTATAGTGCTTATTTTCGCAAGGGGAAGAAGTGATAGATTTTTGATTATCCGCTTGTCTTTAGGGTTTAAAAGAGCTCTTTCTAACAATTTTTTTCTGATTCTTTCAGCAAGTTCTCCTGCCGCAGCATTTGTAAAAGTGACAATAAGAAAATCCGTAATAACGCAGTTGTCATCGGGATTGCATAAACGCTCAATTATTCGTTCTGTAAGCACAGCGGTTTTTCCGCTTCCTGCACCTGCCGAAATAAGCAGGGAACAGTTTCTCTTGCTTATCGCCTTTTTTTGTGCCTCAGTTAACTTCATAATTATCACCCTTCACTTTGTTGTTACGGATTTTATTTTCAGTTGTCTGAATTTTTTTCTCTTATTACAAGCTTTATGGGAGTTCCCTCAAACCCAAATACTTCTCTAAGCTTGTTTTCAATGTAACGTTGATAAGAAAAATGGAATAACTCCTCGGAGTTTACAAAAATGACAAATGTGGGAGCTTTGATTCCGGTCTGAGTCATATAGTATATCTTAAGTCTCTTACCCTTGTCCGTTGGAGGCTGAACTCTTGTTGTCGCGTCGTTGAGAACGTCGTTGAGCATACCTGTGGAAATTCTCATAGAGGCTTGTCCGTATACATAGTTTACAAGCTCGTAAATCCTTTCAACTCTCTGACCTGTCTTTGCAGAAATAAATAAAACGGGGGCATACGTCATATACGAGAGGGCGGAGTAAACATCTTTTCTGAAATTGTCCATAGTCTTTGAATCTTTTTCGACTAAGTCCCACTTGTTTATAACAATAATACAAGCTTTGCCAGCCTCGTGTGCAATTCCGGCAACACGCTCGTCCTGAGCTGTTACACCTTCGGTTGCATCAATTACTATAAGACACACATCGGCTCTTTCAACCGCCATTTCGGCTCTTAAAATGCTGTAACGTTCAATGTTGTTTGCGATTTTTCCCGTCTTTCTGATGCCAGCTGTGTCAATAAAAGTAAACTTGCCGTAATTGTTTTCGATGTTTGAGTCAATCGCATCTCTTGTAGTACCTGCAACATCTGAAACAATCATACGCTCGGTACCGATTATGTGATTGACAAGAGAACTTTTTCCTGCATTTGGACGCCCGATAACAGCAACCTTGACTACATCATCATCATCGTCATCGTCAGTGTTTTCAGGTAAAAGCTCGCAAACTCTTTCTAGTATGTCGCCGGTTCCGCTTCCATGAACCGAAGAAACAGCATACGGGTCTCCAAGCCCAAGTTCGTAAAACTCGTAAAACTCAGGCGGAACTTTTCCTATCGAGTCTACCTTGTTTACACATAAAACAACGGGCTTTGAGCTTTTCCTTAACATTGTTGCAATTTCTCTGTCGTCGGCGGTAAGTCCTGCTTTTATGTCTGTTAAGAATAAAATCACATCGGCACTGTCTATTGCAATTTGTACCTGTGTTTTGATGTGAGACATAATTATGTCGTTGGTGTCAGGCTCAATACCTCCGGTATCAATCATCATCATAGTTCTTCCGCACCACTCGACCTGATAATACATTCTGTCTCGTGTAACTCCGGGAGTGTCCTCAACTATTGCAAGACGCTTTCCCGCTATTTTGTTAAAAAAAGTACTTTTGCCGACGTTTGGACGTCCGACTATAGCTACTGTTGGTTTTGACATAAGTGGAAATTCCTTTCCGTAAAAAATAAATTTATATATTAAGGAACATGTCTACAAAATCTTCTCCGCCGGGTGATGCTATTGCAATTTCAACACCAAGCTTTTGCTGTAATTCCTCAAGAGACATATCATCTAAGAATAAATCACCCTCGTGCCTTAACATAACACTGGGAAGAATGAGCTTGTCGCCGAGGTCTTTGCCTTTCAATTGCTCATATAAATCCTTTCCCGTTATAAGCCCTGCAACTGTTACAGATTCACCAAAAAAGTCATTTTTAATGCAAAAAACATTGGTTTTAAGATTGCCAAAGGCATTTTCAAGACATAAACACATCTTAGAAATATAGTCGAAAGCGGCAACCCCCGTTGCTGTTGAAACAGTCATTTTTTGAGATAAAACAAATCCGGATTGTTTTAAATCTTCTATACGGTAAAGCACATCCTCGCCGTGACTGCGGATAAGTCCAACACCATTGTCAAGCTGGGGATATCCGCCATAGTATTCTTCGTCCGGCACATCAATCTTTGCCTTTAAGTACCATTCATCAGCACATTGTACAAGGGGATTACCGTATTTTTCAGTGAATAACTTTCTTTTTTTGTCAGCTGTTCTGATTACCTCAAGGGCGTCCTCGACATTAAAATCGTCTAATTCATATAAACCCTGTCTGTGCTTAGTAAGTCCTGCCGGTACTATTGCTATACTTTCTATAAAGGGAGATAACTCTGCAAGGTCGTCGAGTGTTTTTTCAAGCTCTTTTCCATCATTTAGGCCCTTGCATAAGACAATCTGACAGTTAAGATAAATGTTCCCGTCTTTAAATACTTTCAAATATTCTAGACAGTCTCCGGCAAAACGATTGCCAAGCATTTTGCAACGCAAATCCAGGTTTGTAGTGTGAACAGATACGTTGATAGGGGAAATACGCATTTTTATGAGCCTGTCAACTTCTTTTCGTGACATATTTGTAAGCGTCACATAATTGCCATACAGGAAAGACATTCTGGAATCGTCGTCCTTAAAATAAATCTGCTCACGCATCCCCTTGGGGTTCTGGTCAATAAAGCAAAAAACACATTTATTTCTGCACGTATGCTTTTTGTCCATAAGGAAGGTTTCAAATTCAAGTCCGATATCATCGTACTGTGGTTTGCTTATGCTGCAGGTAAACTCTTCGTTTCCACGCACAGCACGTATGCGTAATTTCTTTTCGGTGATATAAAACCTGTAGTCCAGAACATCGTTTATTTCATTGTCGTTTATGCTGATTAAGACATCGTCCGGTAAAAAACCTGCTTTTGAAGAAAGAGAATTTTTTTCGACGCCTGAAATTTTAACCATCTGTTCCTCCGGAGTTTTAGATAAAAAGGTATAAATAAAGCAAAAAGGAAGACTTGCACAATAGATACGGCAAACCTTCCCTTATTTCGCTTTTGTTTACGACAAAGAGCGTAAACCTTACGCTTCCTTTGCTGTGCTTTCTGTGGAAATGTATTCCTTGCCGGCATATGTTCCGCAGTTCTTACATACTCTGTGTGAAAGAATAATTGCACCGCACTTTTGGCACTTTGTCACGCCGGGAAGACTAAGCTTCCATACATTGCTGCGTCTTTTGTCACGTCTTGCTTTGGAAACTTTCCTCTTTGGTACTGCCATTTTAAGGACCTCCTAAGTTATATTTTAAAAATCTAGATAAAAACAAAGACTAACCTCTAAGAATCAAATCCGTCGAGAAGTTTTTTTAAACCCGATAACTTGTTAGCACCGTCATCCACTTTACAGGAGCATGTACCGGAATTAAGGTCCTTACCACAAACGGGGCAGAGTCCACGGCAGTCTTGACTGCACAGGACTTTTGTCGGAAGTTCAAGATAAAACAACGATTTTGCAATTTCGGAAACATCAAGCATCCCTCCGGGAGCATAAACATAATCCTCGTTTTCGGTCTCGTCACTTCTTGTAACTCCGTACTCGGCGTCTATATCAAAAGTCTTTGTAAGCTCTTTTACACACCTTGCACACTGGCAGGTGTAGTTTCCAGAAACGTTGATTTTAAGAGAAACAAGGCTCTGTGCGTTGTACTTACCCCTGGCTTTTTCATAAACCTCACACCGAACCTTAATAGGCTCGTCAAAGGTGAGACCAAAAGTGTTGTCATCGCTTAAAAATTCAAAATCACATTTTTGACTCTGAACCTGTCCGTTGTAAATCTTGGAAACATCAACTATATGCATTTCCGGAAGATTGTTTTGATTGTCTTTCATGGAAATCCATCCTTTTTAAAGACTATTCCTCGACAGTCACAAATAACATTATATACTGTCGAAACTAATTTGTCAACAAGTTTTGATTACTTTTTGTAAACTTATTTTAAATTTAAGGTTAAACATCGAGATTTGTGACATATTTTGCGTTCTGCTGAATAAAGTCACGTCTGGGTTCAACTTTTTCACCCATAAGGAGAGAGAAAGTCTCGTCTGCCTGTATTGCATCGTTTATGTCAACACGTACAAGGGTACGGCGTTCGGGGTCCATGGTGGTTTCCCAAAGCTGAGAAGCATCCATTTCTCCTAAACCTTTGTATCTTTCAGCTTCAACACCGGTGGTGCCAAGCTCCTCGATGTACATATCTCTTTCTTCGTCCGAGAAAGCATATCTCTGCTGTTTGCCCTTGAAAACCTTGTAAAGAGGAGGCATAGCACAGAAGACATGACCATTTTCTATAAGTGGACGCATGTGACGGAAGAAGAGTGTTAGAAATAACGTTTTGATGTGAGCACCGTCGACATCGGCATCGGCCATGATAACAATTTTTCCGTATCTTAACTTTTCTATGTTGAATTCTTCGCCGATACCACAACCAAGTGCTATGATAATGGATTTGATTGTGTCACTTGCGAAAATCTTGTCAAGCCTTGTTTTTTCAACGTTGAGAATTTTACCTCTCATAGGAAGAATAGCCTGGAAACGACTGTCTCGTCCGTCCTTTGCAGTTCCTCCGGCGGAATCTCCCTCGACGAGAAATATTTCGGATTCGTTTATGTCTCGGCTGCGACAGTCTGCAAGTTTGCCGGGAAGAGCAGTGCCGTCAAGAGCGGTTTTTCTTCTGGTAAGCTCACGAGCCTTTCTTGCAGCTTCTCTTGCCCTTGATGCAGAGATTGCTTTTTCAAGAACAATTTTTCCGATAGCGGGATTTTCTTCGAGATACTCTGAAAGCTTTTCCTGCATAAGAGCCTCGACAAAGGGACGTATGTCGGCATTTCCGAGCTTGCTTTTTGTCTGTCCCTCAAACTGAGCCTCAGGCAGCTTTACACTTACAATGGCACAGATTCCTTCACGGACATCCTCGCCCGAGAGATTCTTGTCGTCAGCTTTTAAGAAGTTAAACTTTCTTCCGTAATCGTTGAGAATTTTTGTAAGAGAGTTCTTGAAACCTGTCTCGTGAGTTCCGCCCTCTATGGTGTTGATGTTGTTTGCAAAGGTAATAAGTGTTTCGTTGTATGTTGTATTGTACTGGAAAGCAATTTCGCATGAAACGTCGTCACGTTTTCCTGAAATGTATACAACGTTTTCGTGAAGCATGTTTGCATGCTTTTTATTGTTTAGAAACTCAACGAAACTCCTGATACCACCCTCAAAACAAAGAGTGGTTTTCTTTTCGTGGGGAGTCTTGTCTGCCGGTACGTTCTTTTCGAGTGAAAGCTCGTTAAACTCTTCCTCGTCAGCCTCTGGCAAAACGTCGTCATCAACGGCAACGTCGGGAAGAAATCCCTCGTTTCCTGTTATGACGGGAGCTTCGGGTTGCTTTATGTCTCTAAGGTCAATAAGCTCTATTGTAAGCCCTGCATTGAGGAAAGCCTGCTCACGAAGTCTGGTGACAACAGTATCATAATCAAAAATAAGCTCCTCAAATATTTCAGGGTCGGGCTTGAATCTCACATATAGTCCGTGATTGTCGGTTTCACCTTCATCACTTATGGGACGGGCAACGACACCACGCTCAAAACGCTCGGAGTATTTTCTTCCACCGTGACAGTTTACAATTTCTGTCCACTCAGAAAGTGCATTAACAACCGATGCACCAACGCCGTGAAGACCGCCTGAAATTTTGTATCCGTCTCCGCCGAATTTTCCACCTGCGTGAAGAACAGTAAATACAACTTCAACAGTCGGGATGCCCATTTTGGGATGTATTCCGGAGGGCACACCACGTCCGTTGTCCTGAATGGAAACGGAATTGTCCTCGTGGAGAGTGACAACGATTTTGTCACAAATTCCGGCAAGAGCCTCGTCTATTGAGTTGTCGACAATTTCATAAATCAGGTGGTGCAGACCACGTACAGAGGTTGAACCAATGTACATACCTGGTCTTTTTCTTACAGCCTCGAGACCTTCAAGAACCTGAATCTGATTTTCGTCGTACTTGTTTTTGTCCTGTACGGCACTGTCGTTTGATGCGACATCCTCAGTAAACTCCTTGCCTGTAATTATTTCGTTAGTGTTTTGCAAATCTGACATTGTAAAAACTCCTTATCGTTTTACGCATGAAACACAAAAGCGTGACAGCGATATTTGTCTTTGTAAAATAGTCTTGTAATTTATAAGTGCCTGGATTGACGTTTCCAGCGTCCCTCAATGGCGGAACTTGAAAGCTGAGTTATATAAACCAGTTCCTTCCGTCCTTTTGCAGCGACGACAAAGGATTTTGGTAAATCATTTCCTACAGAAACCGTCCTGCCGTTTTTTTCGTTGTTTGAAAGATATCTTTTTGTGTCTGTTTTTGTGGTGGCTGTGTCCAAATCGAAAATGCCGATAATTTCATCCTTGGGCAGAATTGAAGTTCCGCCGATGTTTATAAATGGAACAAACTTTTTTTCAGACATTTTCTTCCTCCACGAAGTTTTTTAGATAATCTCCATTTTCAACACAGATGTAATTTGCGTCTAAAAAATTGGGTATAGAGCTTTTGTTGCAACAGGTTATAATGCACTGCCTTTGTCCGAACAGGGAGGTGAGCTTTTTTGTTCTGCTTGCGTCAAGCTCTGAAAATAAATCGTCGAGCAGGAAAACAGGTTGTTCTCCCGTAAGAGATTTTATTATTTCGCCCTCGGCAAGCTTGATTGCAAGCACGGCACTTCTCTGCTGACCTTGCGAGGCAAAGGTTCTTGCCGCAAACTCACAAAGACTGTCTGAATCTGCAACCTGTAAAACTTGCTCGTCTGATGAAAGCAAATCAATGCTGGCATCAAACTCTTTTGGTTTTTTTGATATAAAAAACATAAGCTCGTCACGGTGCGGACCGAAAGATGTGCGGCCTAAGAATAAGTCGTGCTCCAATAAACCAGCATATTTTTGCTCGAAAATTTCCGAGATCTGTTGCTCGTCAATTTGCTCAGGGAGCTTTGCACGGCTTATATATCTTGCAAAAAGCGACTCGCTCTGCCCTGAAAGCTCTTTGTAAAACTCGCAGGCATAATCACTTAACTTCTGAGAAAAAATGCTTCTCTGCTTTGTGATAATCGCTCCCGATTTTGCAAGTAGCTTGTCGGTAACGGACAGATAATCTCTGTCGAGCCTCAGCTTTCCGCTTTTTATGTCCTTGAGATACGCATTTCTCTGAGATAAAAGCTTTGCGTATTCATTGAGACTTCGTACATACCTTGGCTTAATCTGACATAAAGTAAGGTCAATAAGATGACGTCTTTGCTCGGGAGCACCCTTAATAAGCGAAAGATGGTCGGGAGTAAAAAGTATAGCCCTGAAGTGACCTAAAAAATCCGAAATGCGTTCGGCGTGAGTGCTTTCAACACGCATAAGCTTTGTCACGCCCTTGTCGCCGACAGTTATACCAAAAGACATCTCGTGCCTGCCGACAAGGTCGGTGTAGGACAGACTTGCATAGGCGGAGGATTTTCCGTGACAAATCAAGTCCTTGTCCTTGCTTTGCCTGAAGCTTTTTCCCGATGCAAAACAGAAAATAGCTTCTAACGTATTTGTTTTTCCGGCGGCATTGTGACCGTAAAGAATGTTTAAACCTTTTTCAAAGGATAAACTTGATTCAGACTTTAAATTTCTGTACCCGACAGTGTAAAGCTTGTCGACAAACATAACTTAACAACCCTTGTTTTTGTGAATAATAGTTCCAAGTAAAAACTTTGGTAAAAGAGCCATTCTCTTGTATCTTGACGGATTTTTCGCAAACCGATATAACCACTCAATGTTGTGGTCGATAAAGAAGTCGGGAGCTCTGGTGGCCTTTCCGGCAAATACATCTATAGAACCACCAAGACCGGCAGCAAAGTTGACTTTCAGCTTGTCCTTGTTTTTGTGTATCCATAATTCCTGCTTGGGAGCACCGAGACAGACGAAAAGAATCTTTGCTCCGCTGCTGTTTATCTCGTTTATAATGTCATTGTTGTCGTCATCAGTAAAGAAACCGTCACGTGCACCGCAAATGTTGAGACGGGGATACTTTTTACGCAGGTTTCTTGCGGCAACCTCGGCAACGCTAAGCTCGCCTTCGTAATTTTTAGCACCGCCGAATAAGAAAATTCCGTCGCAGGTAACAGACGCATATTCAAGAAGTTTTTGTGCGATTTCACACCCTGCAACCTTTTGCTTTAGCGGGGTTTTTAAGACCTTTGAGGCATAAATAACACCAATTCCGTCAGGGATAATGATGTCTGCACTGTTGATGACCGGGTATAGCGAGGGATTGTCAATGCACCCTTGTACAATTTCGGAATTGGGAGTAAACATAACTGAAACGCCGTCAGACCTGACTGCCGCCATAACCTTTTGAAAAGCCGAATTAAAATCTACATTGTCAAAATATACTCCACGTATATTTATTCTTTCAAAGTTTTTGTCCATAAAAATCTCCGTGAAATGTGCAAAAAAACGAATAACCTGTAACTATATATATAAATAGTATATATACGTATATATAATAACATAAAATCAAAAAAAAGTAAAGTCTAAATTTGAGCTATAAGTAAATATTTTTACCATATAATCACATAAAATCAGTTTTAAACACAATTTTAACTGCAAAGACTGCACTTAGTCATAAATAGCCAAAAAAGAGAATATCTATGTACAAAGATACATTGAATACGGAGGAAAAGATATATGACAAGTGCTTTGGATATTTATAAGGATATAGCACAGAGAACGGGCGGAGATATTTATATAGGGGTAGTGGGACCTGTAAGGACGGGAAAGTCTACATTTATAAAAAGATTTATGGATACACTTGTTGTCCCGAATATTTCCGATGAGCATAGCAGACAGAGGACTGTTGATGAGCTTCCGCAAAGTGCGGCAGGGAAAACCGTTATGACAACAGAGCCTAAATTTATTCCGCATCAGGCGGTAAATGTAAATCTTTCGGGCAATGTTTCAATGCGTGTAAAGATGATAGACTGCGTCGGATATATAGTAAATGGTGCTATGGGACTTGTTGAGGAAGATAGACCGAGGATGGTACAGACGCCCTGGTCGGACGAGGCACTGCCTTTTGAGAAAGCGGCGGAAATAGGCACACAGAAGGTCATAAAGGAACATTCCACAATAGGAATACTTGTAACAACTGACGCAAGTATAGGAGAGCTTGAGAGAAAGGATTACGAGGTGGTTGAAAGACGGGTTGTAAATGAACTCAAAGAACAGAATAAACCGTTTGTTATAGTTCTCAATTCAGCCTTTCCCGAAAGCGATGAAGCTATAGAAATGGCAAATAATATGGAAAAGGAGTACGAGGTACCTGTTGCCCTTGTAAACTGCCTTGAACTTGATGAAGCGGATATAAGAAAAATCCTCGAGATGTGCTTGTTTGAGTTTCCTGTTTGTGAAATTAGGGCAAGTTTTCCAAAATGGGTTGGAGCACTTGATAATGAGCATTTGCTTAAGAAACATATTGTTGACGGAATAACCGAAAAATGTATGTGTATAAACAGAATAAGCGATATAAATGAATGTTTTGCAGATGTTTCGGAAGAGCAGTTCGGAACAAGCCTTGAGGTAAAGTCAATAGACCTTGGCACCGGACGGGCAAATATAGATGTTGTTGCACCGGACGGGCTGTTTTATAAAATACTGGGTGATGAGACGGGCTTTGAAATCAATGATGAAGAAGAGCTTGTCAGAACAATGTCATCACTTGCACTTATAAAACGTAAGTATGATAAATTTGAAAGTGCACTGAAACAGGTTGAAGACACGGGCTATGGAATAGTCACACCATCGGTTGAGGATCTTACGCTTGAAGAACCTGAAATTGTAAAACAGGCAGGGGGATATGGCGTTAAGCTTCGTGCATCGGCACCGTCAATACACCTTATGAAAGCCAATATAAAGGCAGAGGTAAGTCCTATTGTGGGTAGTGAAAAGCAGTCGGAGGACGTAGTAAAATTCTTGCTTAAGGAGTTTGAAGAGGACCCGACAAAAATATGGGAATCAAATATGTTCGGCAAAACCTTGTATGAGCTTGTCAACGAGGGACTCAACTCCAAACTTGCACATATGCCGTATGAGGCACGTATGAAACTGTGCGATACACTTCAGAGAATCATAAATGATGGCTCAAACGGACTTATTTGTATTTTGCTGTAAAAACGTAAACTCCGATGGAAAGCCCATCGGAGTTTTTGCGTAAATTATGACTTTTTCAAAGCGGAAATCTGTTTCGGGGTACATTTTTTGCTGGCAGCAAATATGCTCAGTACCGCAAAAAAGAGAAGAATGAGCATCATTATAAGCACAGGAAAATAACTGCTTGTCAAATCGTATATAAACCCGTAGGCGGGTATCAGGAGAATGGAGGCGACAGGAGCGCCGATTGATACCTTTGCAAATATTTTTTCATAGTCCTTTTTGCCAAATAAAACCATGGTAAACGTAGGAGAAATAACCGAGACAGATGATATTGAAACTCCGTGTAGAAAAGAACAGACTAAAAATACAATAAAGCTCTGCTTTGCAAATATAAACCCGATAATTGCCAAAGCCCAGATAAATATGATTGCGTAACAACTCTTTAAAGGACCGATTTTGTCGTTTATAAACCCTGTCGCAATAGCTCCGACAGCACTGCCGGCGGAAACTACAGCCATAGCAAAACCGACGTTTGAAGATGTGTAATTTAAAAGATTTGCATAAGTCGGGATGTGCTGCGTAAAGACCGAAGCACCGGTCATTGTTATCATAAATATAATAAGAAGATAGAAGGACACAGATTTTAGGGCTTCTTTTTCGGATTCCTCGACGCTTTCGCTTTGTGTGCAAACAGATGCGGAGTCTTTTGCCGTATCTTTTTTTGACATGCTTGAACTGATTTTTTCGGGATAATCTGACAGGAGAAATAAAGCGGATATAACACAGGCAGCTATACTCGAGATGCCGATAAAAATGTATGCTGTTCTCCAGCCGGTCTTTTCAATCAGAAAGGTTGTGACGGGTTGCAGAATTGCAGCAAAAATCCAGACAAATGCCATTTGAATCCCGAGAAAAAGCCCCGTGTTTTTCGGGAACCACCTTCCGATAAGAACAGGCCCCATAAGATTTACAAGAATACAGCCGCCCATGGCAAGAGGTATTGCAAGTAAATACCATATATAGACATTGTTTGAGAGGGAAAAACCAACACAAGACAGCCCCTGGAGCAGAGTCGAGATTATAACAAGATTTTTGATGCTGTATTTTCCAAGCAACTTGCCTGCTATCGGAAGATAAATAATGCTGACAAACGAGGCGATGCTAAGATATATGGATAACGTACCTATGCCGATATCAAATTGCTTTGATACGGGCACCAGAAATAAGCTTGCTGTCATGTTGACACCGCCGCCGGCAAAACCTCTTGATAATATAATTCCCGAAAGGACAAGTATTGATTTTTTTGATATATTCTTCATTCTGTATGTTCCCTTCCGGTGTTAATCTTGTTTTATTTTGCGTATAAATTCCATCTTTATTCTTTTTTGTTAAGAGTAACGTAAGCGGATAAAACAGGACAGGACTAATAGGGTACTTGACCAAATATTTAAGATTTATTCACACAAGAAACTATTTGGCGTGATATAATAGCACTGACATAGTGTGACTTTGTAAAAAATGTAAGGACACAAAGATTAAGGGGTTTGCTGATATGAAGAAACTTAAATTTATAAAAAGAATGGTTTCTCTTGTTATGACAGTTGTTTTGTGCCTTTTGTTTTTTTGTTCGTGTTCAAAAAAACAGACACTTGTAACATACCAGGATGATAAAGGAAAGGTTGTTTGCAGCCTTGACGAAAGCTTTATGTACTTTTGGATATCTGTTCAGAAGAATTTGTACAGTACAGTTGCACAGGCTTATGAAAACTCGTGGAATCAGGTTATAGATACACAAAATGGCACCACTCTTGAAGATTTGCTTATGACAGAAGCAATCCTTTCGGCAAAGAATCTTCTAACAGTTGAGTATTACCACGATTATGTCTATAAAATAGGAATAGACGATAGCCAGAAAGACTCTGTGTCGGCACAGATTGATAAATTTGCCGAGAGCTACGGGTCGCTTGATGAACTAAATAAACAGCTGTCACAGTTTGGAGCAGATGCAGATACGCTTGAGAGGTACTATATGCTTATGCTGAAGCAAAACAATCTTTACAGCTACTTCTATGGCGAAAATGGACGTTTTAAGATATCCGAAGACCTCAAAAAGCAATACTTTGAAAATAACTATGCGATAGTGGACCATATATTTTTCAGTACCACCGCCGTTGAAAAAGAGGACGGAACACGTTATAGCCTGTCCGAAGAGCAGGTGCAGGCAAAACGAGAGCTTGCACAAAACGTGTATAATCAGCTTGTTTACGGCGATGCGGATTTCTATGAGCTTAAAGAGACGTATGACGAAGATGTGGCGGCAACGGTGTACTATCCCGAAGGATTTTTTGTCACAAATGATGCAAGTTTTCCGGCAGCATTTGTACAAAAGGCACTTGAACTTAAGACGGGTGAAATAGCTCTTGTCGAGACACAGAATGCGGGAATTCACGTCATGAAAAAGCTCGAGATGAATCCTGAACATTATAATTTGTACGAGGATGTTTACGGCAATATAACATCAACGCTTGAATCAGAGGATTTTAACGCACGCATTTCTGAAAATATAGCTTTTGCCAAAGCAGATGAGAAGCAGATACTTGAAAAGTTTAACCCTGCAGTTATCCCTGAATTTTATCTTAACTGATATAAATATATAAAAGAGGTTTAAAGATGAAGTACACAAAGACCGAAATTAATAACAATTACATATTTGTGCCGGTTTTTGTGATATACTTTTTGCTGTCGGCAGTTGTTGTGCCACGGCTTAATAATTATGGCTACGGCATTGTGCCTGATGCAATGTTTGCCTTGTGTATGGTATTTTCGCTTTTTGCGAATAAAAAGAGTGCGTGTATATATGCTGTGATTTTCGGAACGCTTATGGATTTGTTTGTTATGCCGCCGTTTCATTTTTCACCCGTTGTATATTTTTTGTCGGCATACTTTATAACAAGATTTTCGTGGGTGTTTTCAAAGATTACTGCACCCGTTGCGGCAGTATGCTCGGTTCCGTTTCTCCTGGCAAGAGCGGTTGTGGGAATGTTTTATTTGCTGTATTCGTATAAAGCTCCGCTTGGACAAATTATGTCAAAATGTATAGCCCCCGAGTTTTTCTTTAATCTTGCGGCGGTCATAGTTACATTCTTTATATTCAAACTTGTACTTAAGATTTTCAAGATAAATAAATAAGAAACAGATTTAGGAGGAAAAGATGGTATTTAAAACAGCAAATGCCGTTGTAGGACAGTCCGGCGGCCCGACTGCCGCTATAAATGCAACGCTTGCGGGAGTGATAAAGGGATGCCTTGACAGTGATAAAATTGACAAAATTTATGGAATGAGAAACGGAATCGCAGGCTTTGAAAAAGAGGATATAATCGAAATCGGCGGCTATTTTTCAGGCAAAGAAGATAACCTTAAAAAGTTGAGCATGACACCTGCGGCAGCTCTTGGCTCTTGCAGAAAAAAGCTTGACGGAGATGAACAGATAAAGCGAATTTATACGATTCTGGAAAAGTATAATATAAGGTACTTTTTCTACATAGGCGGAAATGACTCAATGGATACCGTTGCAAAGCTTTATAAATATGCAAATGAGCATAAGGATGAGGGCTTGTTTGAAGTCAATTTCATCGGAGTACCAAAGACCATAGATAATGATTTGTGTTTTACCGATCATACACCGGGTTATGGCTCTGCGGCAAAGTTTGTCGCAACAACAATGCAGGAAATTATGCGTGACTGTGCGGTAAGTCCGTTGAAAGCAGTAACAATAGTTGAGATTATGGGACGAGATGCAGGTTGGCTGACGGCGTCAGCGGCAATTACGAGATATGTAACCGGAGTCGGACCTGACCTTATATATGTTCCGGAGGTTGTGTTTGACCAGGACGATTTTCTTAATAAATTGAACCATCTGCTTGAAAATGGCGAAAATCCTTACGTGGTTGTTGCAGTGTCTGA
Organism: Eubacteriales bacterium; assembly: GCA_045631825.1. Taxonomy (GTDB): domain Bacteria; phylum Bacillota; class Clostridia; order Oscillospirales; family CAG-382; genus UMGS1387. Next base: position 25,140 of record JAZQVQ010000068.1, read on the forward strand.
GGGTTTGAAAAATGCGTCGGGTGAATACATAGCAAACGCTTTAATCAATGGAAAAGCCGATGATTTCGGGCATAAAATCATATCGGGTGCAGGGAAGTATCTCGAACAGCTGGTAAAGGAAAAAATAGGTTGTAAGTGCCGTTCTGTTGAGCTTAATGTGCTGCAGCGTTGTGCTTCGCACATAGCATCACTATGCGATATCGAGGAATCGCTTGAGATCGGTGAAAGTGCTGTAAAGAGTGCAACAAACGGAGAAAGCGGAAAAATGATGTGCTTTGTCAGAGAGAAGAACGGTGATGAATATAAATCGGGTATTTGCTCGATGGATGTCACGGGAGCTGCAAATAAAGCAAAGTGTATTCCGCAGGAATTTCTGATGTATGATGGAAGCGGAGTAAATGAAAAGTGTATTGAGTATATTCTTCCCCTTGTAAAGGGAGAGCTAGAAATAGAATATAAAGATGGCTTGCCTGTTCACTTTTCTTTTTAATAAATAAAGAACTATTTTTGAAGATAGTAAAAATGACTGTGCAAAGTGTAGATTTATTTTACATTAAGATGTGCATTATAAACAAAAAAAATTCTTGCACTTGACAATGACTTAGAAATGATGTAGAATCTATTAGAATAGATACTTGTTTGTTTTTGCCTGAAAGGCAGATATGATTAAGTTTGAAATCTAAAATTCAGAAGGAGCCTTAAAGTATGAAAGCAAAGAGAATTTTCGCTTGGGTTTTGGTGTTGCTTACAGTTGTAACTATGTTAGCAATTTCAGGATGTTCAGGAAGTAATAGCGAAGAAAACGTAGACAACAGTACAAATTCCAAAAAGATATTGACTTTGAATATGTACATTGTCACAGATGAAAAGACAGATAGTGATGCTGCTCGTCAGGTACAGATGGAAATAAACAAAATCCTTTTGCCTGAGTATAAGACAATGTTAAAAATCAACTATCTGAGCGAAAATGAGTACTGGGATGAGTTGGAAAAGACAAAAGATGAAGTAAGCTTCTATCAGCAGAATGGAATAACCGTGGAGCAGGCAGCTGCCGGCGAGAGCCCCAAGGTAGGTTACTTTGAAGAAGTTTCAAAATTTGACAGTATGACGTTCAACGAAGTCATAGACTATCTGTTTGAAGCTGAGGATATAGAGCTTGAAAAACCGCAGTTTGATATATTTGTTGTAAACGATTATGAAAAATATAAGCAAATGGCAGCAAATGGCGAGTTGTATCCTCTTGATGAATATCTTGCATCAGACAGAAAGGTTCTCAAGCAGTACATACATCCGACCTTCCTTACATCCGCAAAGGTTGAGGGCGTTACATATGCAATACCCACAAACCACGGTCTTGAAGGTGAGTTTACATACTTTGTGTTCAATAAGGACCTCCTTGATAAATACGGATATACTATGGAAGACCTTTCGGATTTCACAGACCTTGGAGACTATCTTGAACTTATCAAGAGGAGCGAGCCGGGCGTGTGGCCTATATCTGAGCCGTGTTCAATTTCAGGTTCCGAAATATATGAAGATGCGTTTATATCAATAAATACATCATTTGGCTCATTCAATGGCGGTATTTCTTCTTTGTTTATGGAAATGAAGTATGTTGATTACCTTAAAACGCTCAGAAGCTTTACCGAAAAGGCATATTTCCCGCAGACAAAACCCGCAAATGCAAAATATGCAATAGAGGTTGTAAGAACAAGCGAAGTTCTTGAACGTGAATGGACAGAAAATGGAGTTACATATACAAGTTATATGTATGATATTCCTAAAATCGGAACACAGGAAGCGTTCAAGTCTGCAATGTGCGTAAGCTCGCTTTGTAAGAATCCTGAGCGTGCAATAGAAGTAATAACATTGTTTAATACAGATTCCGAACTTGCAAATTTGCTCACATATGGTATCGAAGGTGTTAACTATTACTACGATAAACAGGAAGGCTACATTGAAATGTACAACGATTCGTATGTAATGGATACACTTGATACAGGAAACACTTATATTAAGCATCAGTTTAAAGAAAATCTCGATTACGTAGAAAATTCAAAGTATGTAAATAACTTTCTTGCACCAAGTGCGTTCCTAGGATTTAATCCCGGCTTTACCGATCCTGAACAGGCATCAATGTACGATTGTGTCCTTATTGTTTCCAAAGCAGCTATTGAAAATATAGAAAACGGTGCAGATATAGATGCGGTTGTTCTCGATGCACAGAGAGAGCTCAGAGCACTTGGTTATGCCTTTGGCGAAGATGGTAAGACTTTGACGGGTGTATTCGGTAAGGTTGCAAAGGATTTCGAAGCACAGAAAAAGAATACGTATAGAATATCGGACGAGATTAAGTACTATAATAACGGCGGAGTTCCAACCTCGACCAAGAAAGATAATAAAACCCAGGACTTTGATGAATTCTCTCTTGAGTTTGATGGAGTAAAACTCTATGACTTGCAGGCGGTTTGTAAGAAACTGTATGTAAGCTTTGATGCAGTAGAACTTGACGGACAGACAAGATATGCTGTTGCGGATGGAAAGTGCCTTGCAGTTGCTGACAGTACAAGATATATTTGCGATGGTGTTCCGACAGAGATAGATGTAAAACCAGTCATAACTGAAGACGGAAAAGTTTTCGTTCCGGCAGAGTTTATATCGGTACTTGAAGAAGTTGCAGTACAAATGGCAGAAAACACTGCAAAGTAAGAGATTGATTGATAATCCGCACCCGTAAGGTGCGGATTTGTCTGTTTAAAATGGTATGGATTAAATAAGTATGACGCATATTATATTAGTATATGGTTTTAAGTTAATCCAAAATTAAAAATATAGAAATGAAGGATAAAAATGGCAAAAAAAATATATACATCGGCAGATGAACTTATAGGCTCGACACCACTTTTAGAACTTGTTAATATAGAGAAAAAATATGGACTTAAAGCAAAAATTCTTGCAAAGCTTGAGTATTTTAATCCCGCAGGCTCGGTCAAGGATAGAGTTGCTCTTTCTATGATTAATGATGCGGAAAAAAGAGGACTTTTAAAGGATGGTGCAACCATAATAGAACCAACAAGCGGAAATACCGGTATAGGACTTGCCTGTGTTGCGGCATCAAGAGGGTATAAGCTCATTATAGTTATGCCTGATACTATGTCCGTCGAGCGTCGCCTGATTATGAAAGCATATGGAGCAGAGCTTGTGCTTTCAGATGGTAAAAAGGGTATGGCAGGGGCTATAGAAAAGGCTAAAGAATTAAACGAAAGTATCCCTGATAGCTTTATAGCAGGTCAGTTTGAAAACCCCGCAAATCCACAAGTACACTTTGAAATGACCGGCCCTGAAATATGGGAAGATACAGATGGAAATGTTGATATTTTTGTTTGCGGAGTCGGAACGGGTGGAACAATCACGGGAGTTGGAAGGTATCTTAAAGAAAAGAACCCTAAAGTGAAAATTGTTGCGGTTGAACCCAAAAACTCAAATGTACTTTCGGGCGGAAAAGCAGGAGCACATGGTATTCAGGGCATAGGTGCAGGCTTTGTTCCGAACGTGCTTGACACACAAATCTATGATGTGGTTGTAGAGGTTTGTGAGACTGATGCTTTTGAAATGGGACGACTTATGGGTAAAACTCAGGGTGTTCTTGTTGGTATTTCCTCAGGAGCTGCTCTGTTTGCCGCTATTGAGCTTGCAAAAAAAGATGAAAATAAGGGTAAAAATATCGTTGTTTTGCTTCCCGATACGGGAGACAGATATTTGTCGACAGGTATGTTTGATTAGTTAAAAGGCACGTAATTTTCGCTTTTACAAAACTGTACCTTTATCTTGATAAAATGTAAACAATGTGTGAAATTGCGTAAAAAACAGAACTTTTGTTTGACTTTTTTGGCTGCGTTTGATATAATTGTAATGTAATAATGCTTGAAAGGAATGAAAAAAATGACTCCCTTAAAGCCAAAGGAACAGAGAGTGTTCGATTATTTAAAAGAAAAAATAACAAATAAAGGTTATGCTCCCTCGGTGAGAGAGATTTGTGCAGACTTGAATATCAAGTCCACGTCAACTGCACAAATGTATATTGAACGCCTTGTCACAAAAGGGTATATTGAACGTGAAAACGGAAAGAGCAGAACGATAATAATTTCCGAGGATAATAAAGAGCAGCAACAGGCGTATAGTAATAGCTATAAGGTGCCGATTCTCGGACAGGTAGCGGCAGGGCTTCCGATACTTACTGCCGAAAACTTTGATGGGTATATAAGTTTTTCCACAGAGCATCACTACGATGAAAAAAACTTGTTTGCCCTTAAAGTAAAAGGTGACAGTATGATTGAGATTGGTATAATGGATGGCGATTTGGTTGTTGTAGAAAAGCGAAGTTATGCCGATAACGGAGAAATAATAGTTGCAATGATAGATGATGAGGCTACGGTAAAAAGGTTCTTTAAAGAAAACGGGGCATATCGTTTGCAGCCTGAAAATCACACAATGGAGCCGATAATAGTAAATGACGTGTCAGTGCTTGGCAAGGTCGTTGCGGATATCAGGTTTTATTAAAAGGATAAGCGACAAGTGGAAATACTTGCCGCTTTTTTGATGTTTTCATAAATATGTACCATATAGCATATAAATTAATATTGCAAAATTGTTATGTGAAAGGTAGTGTATATATGATAGGAGAATATTACGTCAAAAGTCCAAGCACATATTTTTATGAAAGTCCCGATTTGAATTCGCCCGTAACAGACCAAGTGCTGCACGGGACAACTCTTGTCACCGTTGAAGAAAAAGATATAGAACAAAATAATTTTTTGTATTGTGAAACAAGCTACGGATACAGAGGATTTGTCAGCAGCCAAGATATAGAACGCAGAACAGGTAAAAATATGCTGGTTGCATATATAGTAGTCAGTCCCTTTTGCGATGTGCTTGCAGTTCCCGAATATAAGTATTTGCCATTGGCAACACTGCCTAAAGGAAGCATTGTGTATAGGAAAGAAAACTGCTTCGATATGTCAAACGGATTTGTAGATATTGTATTTGAAGGTAAAACTCGATATGTAAGGGGAGAATACATAAAAAGAAGAGATGAGCTTTATAAGAAAAAGAGTTCCCACGAAATGCGTAGACAAGTTGTCGATAACGCACTATCATATATAGGAACTCCTTATAGATGGGCAGGCAAAAGCCAGAACGGAATAGATTGCTCGGGACTTTGCTTTATGGCATATTCGCTTTGCGGGATACGTATCTGGCGTGACGCAGTGCCTGATGCACAATACGTAAAAACCATAAACTTCAATAGTTTAAAACAAGCCGATCTGATATACTATAAAGGACATATGGTAATGTACATAGGGGCAGGCGAATATGTACATTCATCGGCAAGCCAGGGCGGAGTTGTTATAAATAGCTTTGATGAAAAAAGTCCTGTCTATAATAAAAAACTTACAAGTGGCATATTGTGCTGTGCAGCAAGCGTGGAATTTGAAGATGATGATTTTGTATGAAGAATAAAAATCAATATGCAAAAAGGGTTTACGTTCCTTGTCAAGAAGCTCGAAACCCCGTTCAAAAAATTCGTAAGGGTAATCGCTATATGTTACTATGTTATCCCAGTTTTTATCTGAAAGCTCTTTTGCAATCTTGTTTCTTGCTATAATTCCTCTTCGCTGGAGGTCCCAATATAATTCACTTTTGGGTGTACCTTCATCTTGTGATTGGTAATAATAAGGATTTTTGTATTCGTTCTTTTCCCGGTAATATTCTCTGGTTGGTGTGTAACCAATATCTTCGGTAATATCAGGGGAGCTTGATTGCTTTTCCGCGAAGTGCAAAAGGTTGTTCCGGGACGGATGAAACAGGCTTTGGCATGTCATCATCCCAATTTTTTATCGTTTTTTTAAATTTAATGTCTGAATAATTTATCAAATCTGTTCTCATTAAATTATATTATTTAGACTTTGTATTGTCAAGTAAAAGCCTTCGAAAACTTTGTTCAACAAGTCTTGCTTGGTACATTATACCAAACGGTTGTTCTTTCGTCAATCTCCAAAAAGAACTTTTGTTTTAATTTTGTATACTTGCACAAAACTTTAACTTACACCAGCTTAATAAAAGGACAAAATTTAAAATTAAATAGGAAAAAGAAAAACTGCAACAATTGTTGCAGTTTTTCTGATACTTTTAAAATTACTTTATGATGTAAACCTTAGGATTTTTTTCTTTGAAAATGCCAATAATTTTTTCCTCAGCATTTTCGTCGAAAATTTCTATGTCAGGCTCTTTGATTTCATTTCCACCATATTGACCAATCATACCGCCTATGTCCTGAATGTAGGTGTTGTTGTACATTTCGGGACAGTATTCATCCTTTTTGGCAACAAGATGTAACATTCTGTAAGCACAGCGGTCAAATATGTTGTCGTGAATGGAGTAATCCTTTGCGGTGTTGACATAGCTCCAACCCTTGATAAGTGCAGGGGTATCCGTGTTGTGCCTCTGCTGTCCCCAACCGTAACCCGAAAGCCTTATAATGTTACCACTCATTACAACATTTTTCATACAGCTTTCCGATTCGCCGTCAATCTGGTCAAGAAAATACTCAATACCGTAAACACATTTTTCAATGAGGTTGTCCGAGTATCTTATATTGTCCATAGCGCGCTTTTTGCTTGTGGTTACCTGATGCGATGCACCTGCGTCGTAAGACTCGTAAATGTAATTGCCGTGTACTATAAAATCGTCGCATCCGCCGTATATTTCAATACCGTTGCCAAAACGTGTAACAGAGCCTCTTGTTCCTTGTGGATAATTGGGGTCAGTACCTCTGTAATGCTGAATGTTACCGCCTATCCAACCGATTTCACAGTTGGTTACATGAAGTCCAACCGAATGTCCTCCGGCTGAAACTCCGAAACAAACATACTTTATACAGATGTTGTCTATAGTAACGTTGGCTTTTTCACCGACTCTGAAGGTGGCTTGTTTTGAAATGGACTCAATGGAATCAAATACTTGACCGGGATTTCCCTTGTCGCATCTGAGATATAAATCACCCATACACTCGTTTGCAAGCGTGGTAATCGGAACGGGGAAGTTTTCGCCTTTTGACGGAACTGTCTGAAGTATTTTGTCAAACTTCCAGAATATGTCAAGATCCTTGGTCATTTCATTTTCCATTTCAAACTTCTTGCTTTCATCCTCACGGCAAACGAACTGTAAGTTTCTGTATGAGGGTATAAGCTTTCTTGAATGGGTTTCTCCTCCGTTAAATACAAGAGTACCGGGATCTGAAATTTCCTTTACATATTTCCATATATTGTGCTTAGCATCGACAAGAGTCCAGAGATTTTTGTCTGCAAGATCCTCAATCCAGCCGTAAAACTTCGGCTTTTCGCCTGTTCCGTAAGCTCCGTATGATACACCCTCTCGAGCCCAGATTACTGCACCTCGCCATAAATCTCCTCGTTTAAACAGAACACCATCTCCGGGGCGTAACCACGCATCATTAAGCCTGTCAATAGTTTTCCATGCAGTTTCGGGAGACTTTCCGTCGTTGTAATCGTCGCCGGAGTTGCTTACATAATATGTCGTACCGGTTATTACAAGCTCGTCTTTAGAATTCAGAATTTCATTCTTGCGGTTTAAGTATAGTTGTTCCTGCTGTGCTAAAAATTCTTTTGTTGCTTGTTCCATTTTTGATACCTCTCTTTATTTCTGTGAATTGATTATGACTTTGGACAATTTTCTACCGGAAGTCCTGTCTGGTTTTCATATGCTTCGTCGGTGTGATTTTGCTTTGGAGTACCAAGGGTTTTGGAGACAGTTTTTATAAGGTCGGCAACCTGATGGGCACAGACTTTTATGCCTTCCTCGGTTAAATGGATGTTATCATCCTGCCTTATGTAATGGTCAATGTCTTTTACCACAGTGCTATGTAAATCGTTAATGATAATACCTTTTTCCTGAAGTGCAGGGACGATAAGCTTATTGTATCTTTCTATTACAGGGTTTTTGTCATACATATTTTTTTCAGTAACGGGAGTTGTTGTGGCAAAAATAACCTTGTCGTACCTTGAAAGAAGTATGTCGGCAATGCGAAGCATATTTGCTTTGTATTCTTCTTCGGAAGAAAACGGTCCGTCACCGAATAAATTGCAAAAATCCCAAAGTCCGTTGTTCCAATGAACAATTCTGCTGCCCTCCATGGCTTTTCTCCATTCAAAAAGATATCTCAGGGTGTATTTCGAAAAACGGCAGTTGTCGTCGGGTTGGTATACTTCGAATTCATTGCCCAAAAGCTCAATTACCTTCGGGGCATACCCTTGACGTATAGAATCGCCGAGTAATGTTACTTTTATCATATTGTCCTCCGTAATAGTCATTTTTTGTAATGTATATAGTTATCTGTTCTCGTTGCGGCTATGTACGCATTTTCCGTTTATAAATGTATAATCAACATTGTAATTGTCGTCAAGCACCACTAAATCTGCATATTTTCCAACAGAAATACTTCCAACCTCGTTTTCCCGCTTTATGCTTACAGCAGGATTGTAGGACGCCATCTTGGCTACATCACAGATGGGCAGACCACGTTTGATGAGATGCTGAACACCGTTTAAAACAGTCATGGAACTTCCGCATATTGTTCCGTCGGGAAGCCTTATGGCACCATCTTTGACAGTACATATTCTTCCGCAGAAATCAAACTCTTGTACATTCAGTCCTGCCGCACTTACAGAGTCGCTGACAATAATCATATTGTTGCTGCCCTTTAATTTGTAAATCATATCAATGGTTACGGGATTAAGATGAATAAAATCGCAGATAGCCTCGCATTTTACCCTGTCGTCTGTAAGAACAGCACCAATCACGCCGGGGTCTCTGTGATTGAAAGGACGCATTGCGTTGAAAGTGTGTACTGCATGAGTTGCCCCTGCATTAATTGCCGCCATTGTTTCTTCGTAATTCGCATTGGTGTGACCTATAGATATTGTAATTCCGTTACTTACGGCATATTTTATAAAGTCAATGGAGTTTTTTTCTTCAGGAGCTACAGCAACAATTCTCAAAAGTCCCTTGCTACGCTTTATCATTTCGTCTAATTTTGAAATATCAGGGGTGAGCATATATTTTTCTTCAATAGCACCTCTGTACTTTTTGCTTAAAAACGGACCTTCCGCATTGACTGCCAAAATTTTTGAGGTATTGGTTTTGCTGCTTGTTTCAACTGCCACATCAATTTGCTTTAACATATCTTCAAATGATACTACCGCAAGCGAAAAAGCAATACCCGTAACACCCTGAGTCGCCTCGAAATCCAAAACTTTTTTCATATCTGGATTTTCGTCGCTGACTACTACACCACGGGCACCATGTATGTGAACATCTATAAATCCGGGAAGAATGTATTTTCCGGTCAAATCTGTTTTTTCATTGCCCTGGAGATTTTGACCAATCCTGACAATTTTTTCATCCTTTATCTCAATGTCAAGCTTGCTTAACTCAAAATCTTCCGTCACTATTGTTGCATTTGAAAGTATCATAAAATTCCTCCCGAACAAATAACAATTTCTACCTAATATCATACCATTATTCAAATGTACTGTCAAGTCTTAAATGCTTTTTAGATTGTATAATAATTGTATAATATTTGTAGATAAAAAGTATATTTTTTGGGTAAATCTACTCTGTTTATCCGAAAATTTACAATATAAAACCAAATATCTCTTGAAAACGAATTTTTTATGTGATATCATATAAAAAATAATTGTAATATATACGTATAAAATAAAGGAGAAAAATAATGAAACTAGGTATAGTCGGACTTCCGAATGTCGGAAAGAGTACGCTTTTCAATGCAATAACAAACGCAGGGGCAGATGCGGCAAACTACCCGTTTTGTACTATAGACCCAAACGTAGGTATAGCACCCGTGCCGGACAAGCGTCTTGATGTACTTGCAGAGATGTATAACCCTGAAAAGTACACACCTGCGGTAATAGAATTTGTTGATATAGCGGGACTTGTAAAGGGTGCATCAAAGGGAGAGGGACTCGGAAATAAGTTCTTATCGCATATACGTGAGGTTGACGCAGTTGTTCACGTTGTAAGATGCTTTGCAAATGATGATATTATACACGTAAACGGACATATAGACCCTGCTGATGACGTAAACACAATCAACCTTGAGCTTATATATTCTGATATAGAAATTGTCGAGAGAAGACTTGACAGAGCAAAGAAGCTGCTTAAAAGCGATAAATCCGCACAAAAAGAGATAGATTTGCTTGAACGTATTCTTGAAACTCTCAATAACGGAAAGAAAGCTGCAAGCCTTGATTATACGGATGATGAAAAGGAATTGTTAAAGGAAGCACCGCTTTTGTCAATGAAACCGGTTATTTATGTTGCCAACATAAATGAAGAAGAGGTGGGAGCAGACCTTACAAAAAATGGGTACTATATGGCTCTGAAGAATATAGCCGACAGTGAAAAAGCGGGAATTATAAGTATTTGTGCCGGAATTGAAGCCGAGATAAGCGAGCTTGAGGAAAGTGAAAAGAAGGAATTTTTGAAAGACCTCGGAATTGAGACAAGCGGTCTTGATAATCTTGTGACGGCAGGGTACGAGCTTTTGGGACTGATAAGTTACCTTACTGCAGGGCCAAAGGAAGTAAGGGCATGGACGATTGAAAAGGGAACAAAAGCACCTCAGGCGGCAGGAAAGATACACTCAGATTTTGAAAGAGGCTTTATACGTGCAGAGATAGTTTCGTTCGATGATCTTGTAGCTTGTGGCTCAACCAATGCCGCAAAGGAAAAGGGACTTATGCGAAGCGAGGGAAAAGATTACGTCATAAAGGACGGAGACGTTGTTCTCTTCAGATTTAATGTTTGAAAAAAGTGAAACCGAAGCGAAAGCTTCGGTTTTTTTTTGGTGTCTTTAGACGTGGAAATAAACCCCCGGTTCTACCGGGGGCAAAAACGAGCGGAGCTACAATAAAACGGGCGAGCTATAAGCAAGCCCTAATATAGAAAAAGTAATAACCTCCAAGTAAAATGTAAGTGGTTTAACATCGTGTTACATAATACAAGGAGGTTAAAAATATGTTAGAAAAGAATGACATCAGAAGTACGGCACACTCAAAATATAGATGTCAGTATCACGTTGTATTTGCACCCAAGTATCGCAGAAAAGAGATCTATGGAAAACTGAAAAAGGATATAGGTGAAATATTAAGAAAGCTTTGTACTCAAAAAGGTGTG
>JAZQVQ010000069.1:0-3217 GCA_045631825.1 Eubacteriales bacterium
GAAATGACAATCGGTGTTGATAAAGATAATGTTAATGCTCTTCACTTGTATAGAAAATTTGGTTTTACTGAGGTGATGTTTGACGGTGCAGATGAACACGGTGAGTATTTTAAACTGATGAAAAGGATTTAAAGAAATGACTTCTTTTAATATAACATTTGAATATCTGAACAAGGCTGATTTTGCGACTGTATCATCTGTAATTTTCACCATACTTGCTGATAATATGGAGAAAATTGCTCCTACAGAAAACACAAGAGAAGAGGACTATAAGTGTTGGTATGAAGGTGTAAGTAACGGATTAAAACGGGATGAACGTCAGATAATCCTCATTAAAGATGTTGACAGTATTATCGGTTTCTTTCAGTATTACACAAATAACGACACATTTATGATGGAAGAAATTCAGTTCAAACCCGAATATCAGGGCAAAAACATTTTCAGAAAGCTTTATGGCTTTTTGATTCCGAACATAATGGATGAAATAAAATTTGTTGAAGCTTATGCCAATATTGCAAATTGCAAATCCATAGGGATTCTCGAAAAATTAGGTCTGAACAAAATTGGAATGAACAAAAACGGACACAGTTTTCATTTTAGAGGTAAATATAGCGATTTGATAAAATGGTATAAATCAAAATAACTTTTCAGAGGTGATGAAGAAATGAAAATTGCTGTTTTAGGATATGCAGGCAGCGGAAAAACATATCTGACAGATTACATATCCGAAACGAAGAATATTCCGGTTCTTCATCTTGATTCGATTAAGTTTGACAAAGAATGGAAGCAGATTGATGATTCTGTTGTACTGCCGCAAGTTGCAGAATTCATGGCGAAAGAAGACTGGATAATCGACGGTTACTATAAATATCTGCTTTATGATGAGAGACTTGAAAAGGCTGATTTGATAGTTTTGCTTCTTCTTCCTCGACTGACTTGTTTTTACCGTGCAATTAAAAGAACAAAATCACGCAGACAGGATGGTTACAAAAATGACCTGAATTGGTGGTTTGTGAAGTTTACATTGTTCGGTTGCAGGAACAAAGAAAGACGACAGACCTATAACGAAATCGCAGAAAAATATAAAGATAAAACTGTTGTGCTGAAAACAAATCGACAGGTTAATGAGTTTATGAAGCGGTATAGGTGATAATATGGAATTGACAAACTACGGTATGCCCACCTTAATTGAAACAAGCACACTCACTGAGTGTGTGAAGCTGTGTGTGGAATTGGGGCTTGATTTTATTGAACTTAATATGAATCTTCCACAGTATCAGCTTGATAAAATTGATGTGGCTTATTTCAAAAGCATTGCCGACAAATACGGTGTTTATTACACCATTCACCTTGACGAAAATCTGAATATAAGCGATTTCAATCCTTATGTTGCTGAAGCTTACAAAAAGACTGTTGCAGATACTATCAAAATTGCAAAGCAGCTTGACACAAAAGTGCTGAATATGCATATGGCAAAGGGTGTATATTTCACTTTGCCTGATAGAAAAGTTCATCTTTTCTCTGAATATAAAGAGCAATATCTCAAAAGCATCGTTGATTTCATGGATATGTGTGAAAATGCGATAAGTAATGCTGATATAAAAATCTGCATTGAAAACTGTGACGGCTACACGGATTTTCAAAAGGAAGCAATTGAACTGCTTTTAGAAAGTAATGTATTTGCTTTGACCTTTGATGTTGGTCACAATCACGGTATTGGTGGCACAGATGAAGAATTTATTATGAAACATAAAAACCGTCTGCATCATATTCATTTGCACGATGCTCAGGGTAGAAAAAATCACCTTGCACTTGGTACAGGTGAAATGAATGTTGAAAAATATATTAACCTTGCAAAAGAACAAAACTGCCGTGTGGTTTTAGAAACAAAAACCATTGACGGATTGAAACAGTCAGTAAATTGGGTAGAGATGTTTTAAAATATTAGTAAGGATGGTGTTTTGTATTTTGGATAATACGACAAATGTTTCTAATTTAGAATTGTTTGCATACACAATAGAAGAGTATTTACGCTTTACATCCAAATTGCCAATAAATACAAATAACAGCTTAACCGACCAATATAATGAATCTGAATATATCGCTATTCAAACCAGATTAATGTTGTTACGCAAATATACGAGTAAAGGTAAAAAGAATAATGTGTATTTTGAAAATATAATTTCTGAGGCAATTAATATATTTCCGCAGTACAACAAACAGTTTGAACAATTATATGAAGAATTCAGCAAAACAATGCAACAACAAATTGAGCATATTTTATCAGATGGAACTAAACTGAATATTTATGAAACTATAGAGACCACAATGTACGGTTTATACCTTCATGCGGATGCTGATAAAATTAGACAAATTAATAAAACCCACGAATCTATTCGTTTTACATGTACTAGAAAATATGTCATTGATGTTGAAAAAGTCATTCTGCAATTATATGAAACCTTAAAAGAATTAGGCGTTACCTCAAACAATTTAATCGGAAACACTAATCAGGCTCCTGTTCTTTATTTGGGTGATTCTAACTCGGAAAAACAAAATATACAAAAATCTTCTTATTGGAGCAACTTGTACGGGCATGATGCAACAGATGATGAGATTAAAAACTTAGTAAAAGAAAGAACAATGGAGGAATTATTGATTTTTAATACTTGTCTTAACTTTTTAGATGAATTAAAAAAATCTCCTATTCCAATAAAGATACTTAAAAAATTGGTGCATCCCAGTACCGTGAAAGATTGGGGAGATTTTTACGAAGCTCAGAAATTTTATCTCAGTATAAATAATCCCGGTTTAAGCAATACTGTTCGTTATAGCGAAGACAAAACACTTGCTTATATGAGAATACTCCCAAATGTTGAGGAAGCCTTTGTTATTGACACTCCACATGTTATTGTAGACTTATATGAAATATCATTAGCAAAAGATTTTAAGGGTAATTGGCGAGTGTTTTCCATCGGCGGTCATTTAGATTCAAAATATAAAAAATAATTTATAGAATTTTTATGAGGTAAAATAATATGTCTGAATTTATAAAAGGAATGGATTTATGCGAAGGCTTTTTCAATGAACATGCAAAACCGATTATTGAAAGGTTCTTTCCCAATTTAAAATACACAGCCGGATTAATTGGCTACGGCTCTGATGTATTGGGTTATGATGATGCAGTTTCCACCGACCATATGTGGGGACCTCGCTT
>JAZQVQ010000070.1:0-2020 GCA_045631825.1 Eubacteriales bacterium
GTTAAGCCACTTACATTTTACTTGGAGGTTATTACTTTTTCTATATTCGGGCATGCTTATAGCTCGCCCGTTTTATTGTAGCTCCGCTCGTTTTTGCCCCCGGTAGAACCGGGGGTTTATTTCCACGTCTAAAGACACCAATTAAACCCGACTTGCTCTTTTAAAGCAAGTCGGTTTAGTCTATATTAATACATATTACTTAAAGAAAGCACCTGAAACTGTTTCACCGTAAATAACAAAGGTTTGGGAATCAATATTTAGCATAAAGTACGGCCGTACAGAGATTTCATTTGACTTCATATTTGCAGGACAATTTATAATGCGGAAAGTAAATGAATGTACTGGTTTTGATTTGTCAATTTCAGGGATTGAATTCTTGTAGGTTGATAAACTGAGTTTGTCTTCGTATGTAAGCGTCAGGGGAGAGGACGCAAGTTTTTTTGTATCTGCTACAATAAAACCAAATTCAGTTATTACGGATCTTACAGATTTGTCAAATGCCGCAGTTTTTACCTGACACTCAAATCTTGCACCTATAGGATTACCAACATTTTTCTGTATACAACCTTTAAAATCAAGCAGACTTGAAAGCTCTGTCAGATACTTGTAATCGCCTTTTCCGTCAATGTAATAATAGTCGGTTTTGACAACAACATTATTTTTGTCCTTTTCGATTATAACTGCAAGCTTAGGAGCTGTTGTTTTGATGCTGTAAGTGTTTAAGTTTTCAACAATCTGAGTTGTAACACCATCAATCTGTACAAATCTGGTATTTCCAGAAATTTCTTTTGAACCTATGTAAATTTCGGTAATACCATCATCAGAAATGTTTTTAACAAACTCTATTGAATCAACTTCAAGGTCGTTTGCAGGCAGTGCTTCAATTTTAAATCCTGTAATTTTTTCTGTAATTCCTGACAAATCAATGCTACAATGAGTCATTTTTCCATTGCAGGTAAAATCCTTTACCACTGTGCTTGTTTCGGTTGTAAGAGTTAACAGAAGCTTGCTTCTTGAGGACGAGTGAACCTGTGCAACCACATCAAAACTTTTGTAGTTACTCGGAGTTATATCAAGATTTTCGGCATATATGCTTGATGAACCTGTGTTTGGCGATACCCTAAAGGTGCCATTTTCAAGCTTTTGGTTGAATGCACCGGGAATAACACCCTCAAACCAGCCGTCCGTATTAAAATTCCAACTGTCTGCAAATTCAAAGCAAGGATAAACAACAGTTGTCTTTAAAACCTCGATATTCTTGACACATTCCGTTGAATCCTTTGATGTTTTCCAGCCTATAAACTTGTAACCTTTTCTTTCGGGAATTGTGTTTGAAAGCTCATGAATACCTGCACTGACCTTTGAGGCAGCTGGAAGGTTTGTAACCTCATTGCCTGAATCTGAATTATATACCAGATAGTAAGAAGAATTCTGACCAGAAACGGTAATAGTTTTTGTTGCAGTTACTTTGTCATCAAATTCGTGCTTTGCCGTAAGTACAACAGTTCCGTTATTTTTCGCAGTCAAAACGCCGTTACTGTTTATAGTGGCATAAGCGTCATTGTCAACAGACCACTGTATGCAGCTTGTATCGGCACCTACGGGGTTTGTGATAGCTGTATAGGTTGATTTTCCTCCTGCTGTTGTAATTGAATCAGCACCGGAGATTGTGATACTTTCAGGAACGTTTATTATTTGAGGTACAGGAAGTGATGAAAGATTCTGTACAATCAAGTCAACGACCTTTTCTGCTATAGCGGCCATACCGTAGTCGCTCGGATGGTCCCTAAATTCACCGGTTTTGTCGGGGTACTGTAAAAACGCATAGTAAGGATTGTTCTCTCTGTAGTCCTTTACAAACGTATAACTGTTAAAATTTTCAACAAAAGTCATATCGGCAACTTTAATACCATACTTCGGGGCATGCTCGAATTGCTTGTTATTCTTGACACCGGGAGCAAACGAAGTAATGGTAATAATTATAGCCTTGTGGTCATAAGATGCAGTTGCATTGTAAACC
>JAZQVQ010000071.1:0-4974 GCA_045631825.1 Eubacteriales bacterium
GTCTATTGAACGCATATAATCTAACTTCATCAGCATATCATTAGCCTGCTGTGCGTCGCTACCACTTGCAAGACCTTTAATATCAAGTTTTGTCAATGTTGTAATGCTCTTGTAGTTATGAGCTTCATCGACACAAATACAGTCAAAACCAAGTTTTTCAAAATCAACGCTATTTTCGTCACGCTTTGTTTCAGAATCTAAATCCTTTTGTTTCTGCTCAAGGTTATCACGCTGCGTATATAATTCTTTTAACTTTCTTTTTGATATACTTCTGTCCTGTTCTGCTTCTGCAATTTGGCGATCTAATTCTTCTAACTGCTGATTGATAAAGTTTGATTGAAGTTCTGCACCAACAGGGATTTTTGTAAATGTAGTTCTTGCTATAAGCACAATATCCCAATCATTAGAGTTTACAAGACCGAGCATTGTCTGTCTTTTCTTATTTGCCGTGTCGATAACAAGGACTTTTGCGTTAGGATATGCCTGTGCAATATCGTTTTTAAAGTCTACTACCTTGTTGTTAGGTACAACCATTGCCGTTTTATTGACAATACCCATACGCTTTGCTTCCATAACAGAAGCAATCATTTCAAAGGTTTTACCAGTACCAACACCGTGAGCAAATAGAATGTTACCACCGAACAAGAAGCGTGCTATACCCTTTTTTTGATGTGGATATAATTTCGCTTTCAGTGTTTCGTCCATTGAATCAAAGGAAAGCTTTTCAGCAATACGCTCATAGTCAAGCGGTCTGTAATTGTTGTATGTGCGATTGTATTTATCAACGACATCGGTTCGTCTGTCGCTATCTCTAAAAATCCAGTTTTCAAATACTTCTTTAATGTCTTCCGCTTTCTGTCTTGCAATTTCGGTCATTTTTTCATCATAGACCGAAACGGATTTGCCGTCAATTTTCAATGTCTTTTTGGCGGTAATTTCGCTATCGTTTAGCACTTTTTCAAGAAGTTGAATAGCATTAAAAGCACCACAACCGTATTTTACATTAAGGATATCGCCATATCTGTGCTGCCTTACACCCTCGATTACCCACGCACCGGAACTGTTCTTTGACACTTCAATTCTTGTGTTGAATACTTCTTGGGCGAAGTCTTGAATATATTTCGAATCAATATAGTTTGCACCGAGCTTAACCATAATAGAAGAAGCATCTTTTGGAGCAGGGAGGACCTTTTCGAGCATTTCCTGTTGTTCCTTGAATTCAGGCTTACCCTTAACTTTTTCTATCTTCTCGTAGATATTGCCTGATAAGTAAATATCTGTAAGAACATAATCGCCCTCGGGAGTTAAAACAATTTCGCCCTTTAATTCTTCCACAAGTTGTTTTTCGGTTTTGCCAGTTAACTCGCTCATACGAGCAAAGTCAACTTTTCCGCTTTCGTTAAGTGCTACAGCCAACGCATCAGAAGAATTATCAACACTTGTTATTTTCTTTTTCCTCAAAGTATCTTTTTCAAACAATGCAGATTTTACAAACTTACCTTCTTTGGAATCGTATCTTTCAAGACCGCTTACCAAATAATAGTCTGAATCAGCTTCGAGGAATGTGTTGTCCTTAGCTTTTTTGTTTCCTATTTTCTTTTTACCATCACCGGTAATGGCATCATGTTTCTTACTGAAATTATCATAGGCTTTTGTTAATGTATCCCTTAACGGTTTAATTTCTGTTTCAGGTACATCATTCTCATAAGCTACAAGTAAATCTTTATAAGCATCTCTTACCGCCATATAATCACGGATTGTTTTTTCTCGGCTTGCATTTGTGATAGATGTTGCGGTGCCAGCTCCATCGTCAGCATATATCTTACCGTTCTTCTCAAAAAATCTCGGCTTTGAGCTTGTTGATACTATAGTTTCAATCGGTTTAAGCTCTGTTTTGCCCGAAATCAAATCTTTCGGCAGTTTGTTCATAGCTTCGTTGAGTTTGTCGTAGAAATCGCCATTATCAAGTACAGTTGTTATTTCGCCCCACGCATTTGTACCTTTTGCAAGAGTACCCAATACATTTTCAGGGTGCTTAACAAAGTACTCATTCAAGCGAAGTCCATCATCGGTAGTTGTGACATTTAAAATGCTATCACCACTCGGCTTTGCATCACTTGCACGCTTTTTAAGAATAAGCAAGTCAGTTGTAGTATCTGTGTTAGCATTTCTTGAAAATACCCTTTCAGGTAGTTTGTAGCAAGCAACAATATCAGCTCTATCCATAATTGCTTTTCTTGCGTCAATGCCGTAACTGTCAAGCGTTCCAGAGCTTGTAATTACAGCCACAATACCGCCGTCTTTTACTTTATCAATAGAAGATATAATAAAGTAATTATGCAACGAATATTTCTTTTTATTGTAGCTTATTTTATTTGTACCAAAAGGAACATTACCGATAACCAAATCATAAGAACCATTTCGGATCGCAACATCTTGGAAAGGCTTATTAATTACAGTTGCACCGGGATAAAGGTATTGTGCAATTCTCGCCGTGTATGATTCAAGTTCAACGCCTGTAAGAGCAGATTTGCCACTTATTGCAGCAGGCATACGCCCGAAGAAATTACCAACACCCATTGAGCTTTCAAGAACATTACCGCCCCTAAATCCCATTCGTTTAAGACCGTTATACATAGCATCTATAACACCTGTCGGTGTGAAAAACGCATTATTCTGTGAACTTTGCATTTCTCTAAGTTGAGGTCCGTCATACAAATCGTAAAGTTTGCGGCTTAACTCCCACGGCAAACTGCGTATATCAATACCGCCCCAACCTTTATACTTTGCAAGGATTTTCATTTCCTCTGCGGTTGCAGGTCTGCCCTCGTTCTCTAATGTAAGCAGAAGTTCAATAGCCTCAATATTATCTTTTGCACTCGGCGAAGTGTTGTCAAACTCTCTTGCAATGTCGTCTGTAATAACGAAATTTCCCTTGTTAGATGGTCTTTGCTTTTCGATGGACTTATCTGCCGTTTCAATCGTTTCTGGTGTTTCTTCAGCTATGTCTGTTGTATTTACTGTTGTTTCTGAATCAGATATGTCTGCATCATTTCTTCCGTGAACTCCCTCGCCATCATTTCTGACATCGGGTTTGTTTCCATCTGTTCCAGTTGGTTGCGATAATATTTCTCCGCCATTCTCCCCAAACTTTCCGTCAACTCTTTCAGTTGTTTCTTGTTCAGCAGTCTCAGAAGTTTCGGAGCGTAGTCCTCTATCATCAATTCTGCTTTCTCCTGCCAATACTTCAGGTTGCGATTTAACATCTTTTACACTCTCCTTAATGTTATTTTCTTCCATTGCATCACTTGCCGGTTGACTTTGCAACGCTTCGTTGTTGTCTAAGGTCGGTTCATTAGACAAGTTTTCGGTTTTGAAGAAATTGTTAAAAGTATTGATAGCTTCTGCAGACGGTTCGCTATAAAACATAAAGCCAGGGATAGGTTTAAGGTCAAGAGTTTTTGTGAAGTTAGACCAATTACCGCCGTATTGCTTAATAATCTTTCTTAACTCGTTAAATTTATCTCTCGAAATCTTTTCGTTAAGACTAACAACCCAAATGTTTTTCTTCTCGCCGTCTGTCCTCTTTGTAGCAGTAAGTGTGCATTTGTCTGTGAGCTTTAAAATCGGCTCTGTGGCAGTTTTTGTACTTTCGCTGGTATCTTTTACTGTTTCAGATTCTTTTGCTACGCTATCAGGCGTTTTGGCATTGTCGGATACATTTTCGCTTACTCCTGACTTTCCAACCACGCTTTCATTCTTCTGTCGTAGTTGTTCATCATCTGTAGCAATTCCTCTTTCCTCGCCGGGTCTGTTGTCTTGTTGTACTCTATCTGCATATCCAATCTCTTGCGTTTCAACGGTGTCGTTCCGTGTGCTTTCATCATTTCCTCGTCTGTCATCATCTCGTTTGGATTCGCTTTCGGGTCGATGAATACTTTCGGGAATTGTAATTTGTTTTGTTGACTCTTCGCTGTTGTTGTAGTTTCTGACTGCGGCATCTACAATCTCCTCCTTGGTTTGATATAATTCGACAACATCAAGTCTCATTTGGTCTGGATTACCCATATTGATAACTTCGTCAAGCAATGAATTATAAAAGTTCGTTGCTTGCTTGGCACCTCTGTTAAGGGTTTCAAAAACATACGCCATTTCCATTACAATGAGCGGTTCTTTATCAAACATTGATGTTTGTAAAACATAATCTTTTATAGTTAGTTTTTCATTTCTGCATTTTTCAAACAATCTAACAGCACTTGCGATATCTTCTGAAAAATCAAAGTTATAGAGCGTTCCTGAAGCAATGCGGTTCTTGATAGATACAACTTTGGGTGCGATATTAAGCAACACCTTTGTTGCATTTTTCATATCGTTATCAAGGCTTTCTGACAGTCTTGCAGATAATGAAGCATCGCCATATGCTTTGTAGAAAATAGCATTGGTTATTCTTTCAAGACCTCTTGCGGACAAATTACCTTCAGCATTCACAACATTGTTTAAATCTTCGTTTTTGAATACTTTGGTAACAACTGCGGAAATGAAATCTCTGTTATCAGATGTATTTATTATACCGTCATCGTTTTCAACGAGAAGCTTTAACACATCGTCTGTGAGTTTTTCGGCATCAACTTTTGCTTGTTCTGTTGCAGATAAAGAGCTTATAGAGGATTCATTTGCTTTTCTTGTAAACTCTAATCTGTCAACTTCTGTTAATCTCTCTCTAACAAGGACAGGTCTTTCAGGAAGATTTGACACATCAATTCCGTATTCATTGGCATTGTTGATGATATGGTTTCTGTATGCATCAGCAGTGCCGATTTGATAAGCAAGTGTTATTGCAAGTGTTCTTCCGTTACCACTCTCAACTACATTATCAGAACCAACAATAGGCGCACCCTCTGAAACACTTGTGCTTTCTGCCAGTCTTTCAGGGTTTAGATTATTTGCCATTTGTTGTATTTGATTTTTAGAAGC
>JAZQVQ010000072.1:0-2486 GCA_045631825.1 Eubacteriales bacterium
GGTGATTGTTGAACCGTTTTCACCAGTCGTGCGAAGGTCAGGGTTTTCTGTTACTGCACTTAAAACCCCATATTCTCTTTCAAGTGCTGCCATATCACGAGCTACCTTGTCTGCGGCTGTTACTGTGCCGAGAACTGTTACTTTAAATGTCTTTGTAGCAGTAGCGTCACCGTTAGTGATTCTTGCCGTGAGTGTTACTTCTGTATCATCCAATGGACGATGAACTGTACCGTCTGTTGCTACTACATTCTTATCATTTGATTCCCAGCTGATTGTTGAGCCATTTTCACCAGTCGTGCGAAGGTAAAGGTTTTCTGTTACTGCACTTAAACCCCCATATTCTCTTTCAAGTGCTGCCATATCACGAGCTACTTTGTCTTCCGGAGTGTCTGTACCAATAACTGTTACTTCAAATTCCTTTGTATCAGAAGCTTCACCATAAGTAATTGTAGCTGTGAGGATTGCTGTTTTATTATCAAGCGCCCGTGTAACTACACCTGTGTTTGTAATTACTTGAGCGTCACTTGTTGTCCAGGTGATTGTTGAACCGTTTTCACCAGTCGTGCGAAGGTCAAGGTTTTCTGTTACTGCACTTAAAACCCCATATTCTCTTTCAAGTGCTTCTTTATCCTCCGCTACAAGATCTTCGGGAGGTCTTGTGCCTGTTGCAACGATTTCAGAATATGAGAAACCATATCCATTAGGATAAACTATTGTAAGCTGTGAAGCTACTGTAGCTTCGGGTAAGTCACAAGAGACTACTGCATAAGCACCTGCCTGGTCGCCTGCAACAACGTAATTAGCCACACTATTTCCGGGGAATGTTCCAATAAGCTTAGTTTCGTCAACAGCGGGACCGTTGTAGATATGAACTCCACGACCGGATTCGCCTTCAGCAACAACAATGTCGAGAGTATCAATGAGGTACTCATCTTCAAGGTCTATGCTGAATACAACACCTGTTGTTGCATCACCTACCTTACCATAACCGGCATGGTAGGTTGAGAGGGCACCGTCAGTTGCATACTGCTTTGTGTCGGAAGGAGTTGAATTACCGTAATAATAACCTGCGATATGAGTTATCTTCTTTCCGAGGAGAATGTTGTTCTCTGCAGAAAGGTCAAGGTTATATACTTCGTAACCCTTAACTGTTACGTCGAATGTCTTTGTATCAGTAACGTCACCACTTGTAATTGTAGCTGTGAGTGTAGCTGCCTTATCTTCACCTACGCGCTTAATCTTACCTTCATCTGTGATAACAGATTCATCGGATGTAGCCCATGTGATTGCAGAGCCGTATGCATTACCTGCTTCGGGAAGTTTAAGGTTTGCTGTAAGAGCAGATGTGTCGCCAAGTGTAAGAGCTTTCTTATCAGCAGCAACCTTATCAGCATCAGCTACAGAATCAACAGATGAGCCACCTACATAAACTTCACGATAGTATGAACTGCTTCCGCCTGTTTTATGTACAAAAGTAATATACTGTGCAGGAACGGCAGAATCAAGTTCAACAAGAAGTTCAGAACATTCTTCTCCGTTAACTGTACCGGCTACACCTGTTACTTCATCAGCAATAAGAGTACCGCTTGCATAATCAGTTGTTGTGCTTGCATAGATACTCAATGTTCTTGCAGCTTTAATGTAGATTGCAACCTTATCAACAGCGTAAACATCTCCAAGATTTAACTGGAATGCTACTGCACCTTTAGTTGCCGGCGGATAAGCATAATATTCACTATATGCTTCATTTGCGTCCTTTGTAGCTACACATCCATCAGTCAATGCATACGGACCTGTTTTGGGTGTAACTCTACCACTGGAAGAATAGTATGTACCGGAAATATGGCTCATCGGCTTGCCGTAAGCGAGGTTGTCTTCTGATGCGAAGTCAACTGTTACGTCTGCTGCCATGGCGGGGATAGCCGCCACGGTGAAGAGCATTGCTATTACAGTTAAAATAGATATAACTTTTTTCATATAATTATTCACCCCTCACTATAACGAGTGCATTAGTTGTACCAATGTTGTTCTCCACAGTACCTATAACACTCACTGCATCTTCCACCATTATGTCGTCAAAGCTTCCGACATACATTTTATCTGAATTCTTATCGTAAATATAGATGGGAGATTTGCTGCTTACATAATACTTCCACGTAATATCGTTAATTGAGGTAACCATAAACTCGTGATACCACTTGCCGGTTTCCTGATCAATCAGAAGTCTATTGATTTTTTTCACTGTGCCTATATGACTTTCAAATGTTCCTGCGGAAGGATCCGGTTTTTCTACCCAACCCAGGTTAATTCCACTTCCAAGAGAGCTTAACAATCTGGAATTATATATGTGATCGTTAAGGTCAAGCGTATACTGGATGAAGTCACCCTCTTTGATACCGCTGTTATAGCCTTCACCGATTCTCTTCGGTCCTACAACATAGTCAACCTCACCCTGCTTGGTAAGAAGCTTCACGGCATTAACCTCT
>JAZQVQ010000073.1:0-12907 GCA_045631825.1 Eubacteriales bacterium
ATCGGATATTCAGCACGAACGTAGATATAACCCTGATCAGAACCTATTGCATAACCTGCAATAGCCATAGCCTCGAGAAGTGCATGCGGGTCACCTTCAAGGATTGAACGGTCCATGAATGCACCGGGGTCACCCTCGTCAGCATTACAGCAAACATATTTTTTGCCACCATCCTGAACAAGATTTCTTGCAAGCTCCCATTTTTTACCGGTAGGGAAGCCTGCACCGCCCCTTCCGCGAAGACCACTATAAAGAACTGTCTTGATAACCTCTTCGGGTGTCATTTCTGTAAGTACTTTACCAAGTGCCTGGTATCCGCCTGTACCTATGTACTCGTCGATGTTTTCAGGGTCAATGACACCACAATTCCTCAGAGTAATTCTCTTTTGCTTCTTATAGAAGTTTGTATCTCCAAGAGCAACAGGGGTATCGTCTGTTTTTTCGCCATCGGTTTCATCATAAACAAGTCTTGAAACAACACGACCTTTTAGAAGATGTTCTTCAACGATTTCTTCAACGTCTGTTTCAGTAACACGGCTGTAGAAGGTTCCTTCAGGATAAACAATCATAACCGGTCCGAGAGCACATAGACCAAAACAACCTGTTTGAACAATTTTAATTTCTTCGCTAAGACCTTTTGCTTCCAATTCACTTGCGAGCTTTTCACGTATTTGATTACTTCCAGAGGAAGTACAACCGGTACCGCCGCAAATCAATACATGTGAACGTATCATAATTTAGTTTTCCTCCATAGTTACGCTTTAATCATAAATTCGGCAACGGGTTTTCCGCCTTTGAGATGCTCTGAAACAACTTTAGCGGCTTTATCTGCCGACATATTTACGTAAGTTGTCTTTTCACCATCCTTGTAAACTTCAACAACCGGCTCATACTGGCAAATACCAATACAACCTGTCTGGGAAACAGTAACAGCACCCGACAAACCTTGCTTGGATACCTCCTCAACAAATGCGTTAAGTACAGGTCTTGCACCTGCGGCAATACCACAAGTTGCCATACCTACAACAACGCGTACATCATTGCTGCCTTCACGGATAGAAACTTTGTCTTTCATTTTCTCTCTGATTGCAGCGAGTTCTGCTAATGATTTCATTGTAATTTTCCTCACTTTCTAAGATTTATTATATTGTTCTTTTAAAAACTCATTTATCCACACAAGAACATCGGGGGTAGATAAGGGGATATCACCAAGTGTTTCACGAAGCACTCTTGTGTCTAGATTTACATCGAGCATGTCTGCTTTATGAGTAAAAACAAGGTCAATGTTTTGCATACCTTGGATTAATGTGCACACTGTAGAAATTATATCACCGAGTGGTGCAAAATCTAGATGATTTTTATAGAATAAAGCAAAGGTGGTTGTTCCGTGAGAATCCGGAAACTCATCAATACTTTTAGATTGTATTGAAATGTGACCACCTGTTTGCTCTGCGGAAAGTTTGAGAAAGGGTATACCAAGACCCACTTTACGTGTTGTACGTGTTGTACAAAACGGGTTTGTTACATTTTTTACCATTTCGGGGCTTATTCCGCAGCCATCATCACTGATTGTAATTGACAATGTTGTTTCATCTTCAACAAGCTCGATATATATTATTGATGCTTTTGCCTTAATAGAGTTTTGTGCTATATCCAGAATATTTAAAGATAGTTCTTTCATAAACTAGTCCTTTTTACTTGTTTTGCAGATACTTAAACAGCTGTTTTACAACAAAAGCACTGCTGTACGGCTCATCATCAAGCTCAAAATAATTCTCTTTTTCATTAATATCCCATAAATGATGAGCATCTGAATTAACAATAATTTTTTTGTTTTGTAAATGTGGTATTTGCTTTGTTAATGTTTCTATGTTTGATGAATCGTTGTACTCAATACAGTTAAATCGAGGCTCTTCCGGAACAGTACCGAGAATTCCCACAATTCCATTTGACGTTCTGTCTATGTGAGCAGGGAATATAACAGCACTATGCTTGTTTGCAAGATTATATGCATCTTCAAGCGAAATACTTGTTGCAGCCGGAAGAAAATATAAATCGCTTGCACAAACTTCGTCGTTGATGTCAGTTAAAAACTGTTCGCCAAAAACAGAAGGGTTGTTTGGAATCTTAAGTCTTGCTTTTTCAATCTCTTTGGAAAAGGACAGTGCACATTCGAGATTTTCAAACAGAACTACAAGATGAATTTCCTCAGATGTTGTAAGCTCCATACCGCATATTCCAATAAGTCCGTATGATTTTGCTGCCTGTAAGAAAACCTCACAGTTTGCACAACTGTTGTGATCGGTGATTGCAACTATACCAAGTCCCTTCAACGCCGACATAGCACATATGTTAAACGGAGTCATATCATCATCTGCACAAGGGGAAAGACAGGAATGAATGTGTAAATCGTAATAATACCTATTCATTTGTCAAAACCTTTGAAAGCATTTTGCAGACTTCATATGTACTTTTGCAACTTGAAAAAACATTAATACTTTTTTCGTTTGCTATTTTTATAAACTCGGTGTCGGGAGTTACGTTTTCAGATAGAATTACACAGGATAGATCAAGTAGAGAGGCAACTGCCAAGACATTGTTGTTTGACATTATTGTTACCCAACAATTGTCTTTTTCGGCATTACTCATAACCCAACTTAATAAATCCCCGACGTATACACCGGAAATTTTACGTTCCGTATCACTTTGAGCTATAATTTTTAAATCACATAAAGAAACAATATCTTTGATTTTCATTTTATAACTCCTCGATCGTTTCTTTGCTTTTTCTATTTAACATAACACAATCCGAAAGAACAGCTTTTGAACGTGCCACATCTTCAGAAAAAGCACGGCAGTTGGGTGAACCGCACGCACCGCAGTCAAATTCCGGTAACATAGAATAAATCTCCTGAGATTTTTTCATAATTTCAAAAGCAGCAAGTTTATCTGGCTTAACACCGTTTTTCAGATTTTCATCCTCATAAACAGAACCAAATTCATCAATAAGTGAACCTATCATTTGCTTGGAATACCGACATTGCATAACAGGCAGATATCTTTTTAGATTCTGAATTTTTACTTTTGCAAGATATGGATTTTCGACAGTCAAAGCACCACCAACACAACCACTACTGCAAGCGTTTAGCTCAATGTA
Organism: Eubacteriales bacterium; assembly: GCA_045631825.1. Lineage (GTDB taxonomy): Bacteria > Bacillota > Clostridia > Oscillospirales > CAG-382 > UMGS1387. Next base: position 3,158 of record JAZQVQ010000073.1, read on the forward strand.
ATCAAGATACGGGAATGACCCGGTTTCAAGCTCATCCAGGACTTTGATTATGTTTTCAATTCCATCAGCTGCAAGATATCTGTCATTTAGTAGGGCAGAGGCTTCACCGCTGCTTACAGCCCAGCTCATACCTACCATACCAACACGGGAAACAGGATTCTGAGTGGGAGTTTTTGTCATTACATTGAGTAATTCAAAGTAAACATCGCTCATAGACAATACATAATCAACATTACTCTTTTCACCTGCGAATTTGTTTTTAACATAGCTTGTCTTTGCGGTACAAGGTGAAATGAAAACCGTGACTACATCATCTTCGGTTAATTCCGGATGTCTCTCTAAGGCTTGTGCTCTTGCGATACGTCCTGCTATTTCAATAGGTGGAAGTAACGGAATTATATTATCACACAAATACGGAAACCGAAGTGAGATAAGTCGTGTAACGACAGGACAAGCACTGCTTATAACAGGACGCTTTACGTCTTCTCTTTTAAGATAGAGTCTTGTATATTCAGTGACAAGCTCAGCAGCACGTGCAACTTCATATACGTGGTTGAAACCAAGATTTAGAAGTCCTTTCAGGATATAATCAACATCGTCAAGGTTTGCAAACTGTCCATATAACGCCGGAGCGGGTAGAGCTATAACATACTTCTTGGCAAATGGTATATCCGAAAGCTTGTCGTTTACAGCTTTTTTAGCCTTATGCGGACAAGTTATGATACATTGACCGCAGTCAATACACCTTGCCGAATCGATAACTGCTCTGCCGTCACGTATTCTGATAGCTTCCGTAGGGCAGCGTTTAAGACAGGTTATACAGCCCTTACATTTTGAAACATCCAAAGAAACAGAATGTTTATAATTTGACATTATGTACCACCTCAAGAATTGACAGTGATTGTAATTTTTGTACCCTTACCAAGTTCGCTTTCTATATTCATTTCATCGGAGTAACGTTTAATGTTAGGAAGTCCCATTCCTGCACCAAAGCCCAAAGACCTGATGTTATCGGGAGCAGTGGAATAACCCTCGCTCATGGCAAGCTCGATGTTTGCAATACCGGGACCTTCGTCTGTTAAAACGATAACGACCTTGTCGGGATATACAAATACATCAGCTTTTCCACCGCCGGCGTGAATGACCATATTGATTTCTGCTTCATACATGGCGATTGAAACACGTCTTATGGTTTCGGTTTCAAAACCTATATCACGCAGTATCTTTTTTACCTTTACAGATGCTTCACCTGCTGAGGAAAAATCATTTCCGTCAACGTCGAAATGAAATGATAGTGGAGTTGTGTTATTCATATTCAGACCTCGTTTGCACTAAGGCCACTGGAATAAAGTCTGCCACATGATTCAAACATTCTTTTTTCAGTTGACAGCAAAACTATACCTGCATCGGTTGCCAGATCTATCATATCCTGGGATGGTTTTTTGCTTCTCACAAAAACAATGCATCTCATATCCATCATTTGTGCTGTCCTAATTACCTGAGGATTTACAAGGCCCGTTAAAAGAACGGCCTGGTTTTTTACATACGCAAGTACGTCACTCATCATATCACTTCCACAGGCGGAATTGACTTCATGATCGAGTAGGGTATCACCGCAAATTACCTGTGCTTTTAAAATATCAATAATTTCGGAAATTTTCATATAACAAAAATCCTTTCGCAAAAAATGTGCGAAATTCGTCAGATTACGCAGAATACTTCTCTATAATTCCATCGATGTCATCGGGAACAAGTCTGCCATATACATCGGCATTAACAAGAAGTACAGGTGCAAGACCACATGCTCCGACACATCTGCAGGAAGTGAGAGAGAATTTACCGTCAGGTGTACATCCTCCGTCGGATATGCCAAGTTTTTGTTCGAGTCGTTCAAAAAGATCACCGGCACCCTTTACATAACAAGCAGTTCCTAGGCAAACAGATACATTGTACTGCCCCTTGGGATTTAATGCAAACTGAGCATAGAAAGTAACAACTTCATAGACCTTCTCAATTGAAATGTCAAGACCGTCTGCGATTCTTTGCTCCACTTCAATCGGAAGATATCCATAAACGTCCTGAGCTTTTTGAAGAACGGGAATAAGTGCACCGGGTTCACCTTTGTGTTGTGCAATTATTTGCTCAAGTTGTTTTGCCTGTTCAGGTGTTTCCTTAAAGGGAACAGATGAAATTGTAGTTGCCATATTATTGTCCTCCTAATATTTATATTTATCATACATAATTATATCATACTAAATATAAAAAAGAAAGGGTTTATATCAAAAAAATTAAATTTTTTTGTACTTTTTTGTCTAAAGTAACGCTAGTTTGTCAAAATATTAACAAACTGTATACATGAGTTGTCAAAAAAAGTTAACCAAAAGTTCTATATAAAGTAAAATTAATGTATTAGAATATAATGGCTATATGCACATGAGTTCGAGACCTTCCTCATGTAAATCAAAACTAAAGGAGAATTTTTATGAAGAAAAGCAGTATCAGGTTCGTTTCACAAGCGGGTATGATAGGGGCATTATATGTAGCTCTGACAATGTTATCCGCATTATTAGGACTTTCAAGCGGTGTTATACAGTGCAGGTTTTCCGAGGCATTGACTATATTGCCGTTTTTTACTTTTTCTGCAGTTCCCGGGTTATTCCTCGGATGTTTGATTGCAAATATCATATCCGGCGGTATTATAATTGATGTTATATTTGGAAGTGTGGCAACACTTATCGGTGCGGTAATCACATACTTGCTGAGAAATAAGAGCATATATCTGGCACCCGTAGGACCAATCGTGTCTAATACGCTGATTATTCCTTTTGTATTAAAATATGCTTATCACATACCGGACAGTATTTTCTTTTTGATGTTGACTGTTTTTTTAGGTGAGCTTATTTCTTGTGGTATTTTTGGACTGTTGTTTTATTTTTCTGCAAAAAAACGTCTGAATACTTTCTTTAAAGAGTAATTATAGGAGCTAATATGATTATATATAATTATTTTGATGACTTTAAAATTGATAGTGCGTGTGTTATAGCTATAGGAGATTTTGACGGCGTACATCAGGGACATCAGAAGCTTATTCTGAGTGCTTACAATTATGCCAAAAAGCATAATGCCTTGCTTGGTGTATATACATTTAAAAATAATGGAAAAAACGAGCTTTCCAATAAATTTTCAAATACACTGCTTACGACCAACGAGGAGAAAGAACACATAATCTCAAAATTAAAACCGGACTTTTTGTACTATGAAAATTTTAATGATATCAAGGATTTTGCTCCTGATAAATTTTCGCAGTTCATTATAGAAAAGTTTAACTGTATTTGTATGTTTTGTGGCGAAAACTTCAGGTATGGTAAAAACGCATCAGGAACAGTTGCCCATCTTTGTACTTTTAACAAAAAGTTTGATTGTGATACGGTTGCAGTCGAACTGTATTCTGATTCATATGGCGAAATCAGTTCGACGCGTATAAGAAATCTCATTTATAAAGGCGATGTTGAAAAGGCTTCAGTGATTTTGGGTAAACAATATAGTTTTACGTCAGAAATAGTACACGGTAACAGTCTCGGGCATACGATAGGGTTTCCGACAATTAATCAGATCATCCCGGATATAAAGGTTATTCCTGCTTTCGGGGTTTATGCAACAAAGGTTGAGATTGATGGACAGGAGTTCTTTGCTGTTTCAAACGTAGGTGTTAAGCCGACTATTGATGAAAACAACAGATTTGTAAGTTGTGAGACGCATATAATTGATTTTAAAAGTGATATATATGGAAAATATGCAAAGATAACTTTTTATAAAAAATTACGTGACGAGCTTAAATTTTCCTCAATACATCAGTTGCAAACCAGTATAAAAAAAGACGTCATTAATTCGATAAGTTATTTCAGAGGTAATGGAAATGAGAACAGTTTATAAAATATTATTTTTAATGTGCATTATCACTGTTTTGTCCGTAAACGTTTTTTGTCTTGAGACAGTTGACATAAAAGATGAAAAATATTTCGATGGAAAATCATTGTCCGAGTATTGCGATACCATTGATTTACCTCGAATCAAAGGTTATTCCGCATATGCCATCAATCTCAATACCGGCACAGTTGTCTATGAAAAAAACTCGGTACAACAGGTTTTTCCGGCATCAACCGCAAAGCTTATGACTGCGATTGTGGCATACGAAAACATACCAGATCTTGATATCAGAATAACTATAAGCAAAGATGTTGTAAGAAACGCCTCAGGTGTAAATATGGCACTCAAAGTCGGCGAGGTTTTTACCGCCAGAGAGCTTTTGTATGGACTACTTGTTCGTGGAGCAAACGATGCCGCTTTATTGATTGCCGAACACGTTGCAGGTACTGAAAAAGACTTTTGCAAGCTAATGAACGATAAAGCCAAAGAAATTGGTGCATATGACACAAATTTTGAAAATGTTACAGGTTTTCATACTCCAAATACAGTGACAACAGCAAGAGATACTGCACTTATTGCAAGATATCTGTACTACATTCCCGCGTTATTTGAAATAACAGATACAACAAGGTATGTTATTGAGCCAACACCCATAACCAACGAAAGACGTACACTTATAAATCGCAATATGCTCATTTCAAGAGTTATAAGTGAAAAGTATTATTATCCCGGTTCACATGGAATGAGTCTTGGAAGCACGCCTGAGGGTGGGGAATGTATCGTTTCCACGGTAACAGATAAGAACAATCTTACTTATTTGTGTGTTGTAATGAATTCGGTAACTGAAGATGATACAAATTATGCTTGTGTTGATATAGCGGAAATTTTTGATTTCTGTACTGGAAATTTTGCACTTCAAACTGTCACATCTGCATCGGACATAATAACCGAAATTCCCGTAAAACTTGCAGCAAACATTGACCACGTTGCATTGTTTCCTCAGGACGAATTAGTAGCTCTTTTACCGATTGATTTTGATTATTTAAACGATATTTCTATCGATAAACGTATATATAAGGAACACGCATATGCACCACTTTTTGCCGGTGATGTTTTAGGAGAGATTGTTGTAAAATACAAGGAAAATGCACTCATCGGCAGAACATCTCTTGTTGCTTCAACAAGTATTGACAAGAGTAATTTGCTTTATATGTTAAACAGAATAGAAAAAATTTTCACAAGCATTTGGTTTAAAGTTTTCATTGTAACAATGATTATTCTGTTTATATTGTATTTTATTATTTCGGTTATTATAAAAGTACGAAAATCAAAGTATTACGGTAGAAAGTAATTAGAAATTGAATATAAGAATTCCGCCAGGGCTTTAAAGCTTTGGCGGAATTTTTGTTGGTTATTAAGTTTTATTTTCTTGAAACAAAGTTGATGTTAAAGTCATCAATTTTCTCTATGTCACAATTTATCATCTGTGCAAAAAGATTGATTGGCAACATAGGCAGACCATCTTTCATATAAACAGGACCATCTATTGTTATAGTCTTTCCGTCACATTCAACCTTGTCGCTGCCAACAGTTATAATGTACTTTTTGTCAGTCCATATAACAAGCTGGCTGTCGGTATGATGCCACTCATAATACATATTGTTATTTATATTGACAATGCCGGACCTTACATCAAACGGAACAAAAATCAAACCATTTTCGTTCGTGTCCGAATAGGAGAACGAAATCATAGGAACGTTGTCTCTTGAGAAGTATATATGCTCGGGTGAAGCGAAAATCTCGATGGATTCAATTTCAAAGTCGCCTTTTCCCCAGAGTGGATCGAATCTCAGGAAATTAATGTTACCTGTCCAGAACCTGTTGCTCGCTGTGTCAAAAGTAAGAGCTGCAACTTTAGTCGGATCGGTAAATTCAGTCATTCTTCCTTTATCAACAAGTGCATTGTCAGGCCTGTTTGAGAATGAAATTGTATTGCAGCACATAGAATTTACAGGCTTATATGCTTTTGTGTTTATAACGATTTTAGAAACGCGGTCAGATCTTAACGGAAGCAAGGAATCATCCCTGATAATAAAATACGGATCGTTATTTTCCAGAACCTTACCGACAAGTTTACCGTTTTCAATCTTAAGCGAATCAATATTGTGAGGCTCGAAATACTTAAGGTCATCCTCAGTGTTAAACGTGTATTTCTTGACTAAACCAAGGTTATTATTATCGTACTTGATAAGATGCTTTGCGGCAAGCAATTTTCTGTCCTTTCTATGTAAATATCCAAGTCTTTCTTTCTGACTTTCTGTAGGTGCTATATTTACATGAGGAACGTCTTTTAAGAATACTCTTCTTACTGCCTCAAGATAACCGAAACCGAATTCTTTTGCAGGTGCAATAAATGTTCCTTCGCCGTATTCATTCCAGTTGGAAATCATAGCAAGTCTGCTCTGCCATGAACCTTTTTCGTTTCTCGGAAGAAGATCGTCTCTGAACCATGTGAGTACATCTTCAAAATCGGAAGGAGTCATCTTGGGATAACGTTTGTCCTGCCATGCAACGCTGTTGTAACCCGTACTTACTGTAGGTACAACATAGATACCGTCTTTAAGTTCCATTTTTTTCTGAATCTGTTGCTTAGTGTACTCAGCACTGTATCCCTGAATACCCCAGAAATAAGCGTAACCGCCGTCAAAACCACATTCCTTGGCAACCTTATCATAACTGTCGCACGCAAGAAGAATCATATCGTCAAAGCCCAGCTTTTTAATTTCACTTCTCATGTAGTCAAACATTTCCTTAACCGCTGCAGTTGAACCCAAATCTCTCACCAAACAGCTCGGTCCATAAACAGCAACTACCGGCTTATTGTCAATAACCATATATCTGTCATCAGAGAAGAAATAATCAACAAAGTAAGGCATTAAATACTTTTTGAAATCTTCAAGTGTAGGGTTATGCGAACAAGCAGCTTCCCAAAGCAGAGCAAGTTTAACCTTGTCACTATATTTGGCAAGCATATGTCCCTGATGAATAGCAGCAGATTGTGGTGTCCACTTTGTCGGACGATCACCACACTTACCATACCAGCAGTAGAGCTGGAAATCAATGCCATTTTCGCACATCCACTTTATTTCCCAGTCGGCAGTTTCGGCAATACCCTCGTCATAGTAACCAAGCAAAGGCTCGTGGTATGGAGTAATAGTGTCCCAGCCGTAATGCTGACCGGTTCTCCAGAGAGAACATATATTCATACCAACTATGTGGTTGCTTTTCTTTTCGGGAACAATAGGTTCGGGAACGTAATCTGCAGGAAGGGGAGGAATTATAAATGCCATTACATCCGAAAAATAAACTTCTGTATCCATTTCGCAGTCCAGACTAAATGAAATTGAGTCAATGTAGTCTGCTGTGATATCGAAAGGAACAACCGAAACTTTCTTGCCATTGAGTCTTACGAGTGCAGTTTTTGTGGCCGTATCAGCCTCTATTCTGAGAGTCTGCCAAACGTGCTCGGAGTGTGACCTCAATGCACCGTCTTTAGTGAAAATTTCAGTGTATTTATCGCTGACTGTAACTGCATTTGTGTAATTTGAATTAAGACTTACAGAAAGGGTAGCACCTTCGTTTATAAACAGATATTTTGTCTCTAGGCACACAACACCCGTTGCTTTGTCAAACTTCTGGCTTAAAGTTGTTTTTGAGCCTTTTTTGCCGCAAATATAGTTTACTTGTTCGGGTATACCGCCGGCAAACATTGGCTTGCCGTAAGATTTCATACCCGTAGTGCTTTCTCCAGTTGTGCTGATGATGTAATCATCGGAAAGAGGCTTTTCCTTGTGATATACACAGAAGTCGTTGACAAGGTAATTTTTGTACATTTTTACGGTATGGGCAAGTTTTGCACAACCAATATCTTCTTTATCAAACCCACACTTGAATCCCGAAATACTCTTTGAGGGACCTGTAAATTCAAACTCGCCGATAGTTATACCATTGTTTGAAACCTTGGCTATTCTGGTATCAATATCGAGTGTTATTTTGAAATAGTTAAAATTTTCTTTTACGTCGAAAACCTTTTTGTCTCCGGCATAAAAGGCATTGTTTCTGTGTGTAATTCTAAAAGCATCAATATCATCGGATTTATCATCTCTGCTGTAAAATCCAAGGAAAAAACCATTTCCTGAAACCAATTCTACTTCGCACTCAAGTGTAACTTTTCCGTCGAATTGTTCGGTAACCGGTCTTCTTAAAACTGTAGGGTATGTATCAACGGCACTGTCAATGACTCTATATGGCCATTTTTCAGTGTTTTTAGCACCTCTCATATCAGAATCCCACTGGGTATACGGGTATGGAATGTTACGTGCCATATCGTCTATAAGATAAATAGCGGTATTTTTCTTGTTCATAATTTTATCCTCCCAGAAACGTAGTTGTTTCTATTATTGTAAATAATAATAGTACAAAAGTCAATACTTTCAGAATTTTTTAAACAAAAATGCTATAAAAATACATAAATTCCGCCAAAGTACAGAACTTTGGCGGAACATTTAATTTAATTTAATTTAATTAAATTTATTTTCTTGTAGCAAAGTTGATATTTAAGTCATCCTTTTTCTCAATGTCACAATTAATCATCTGAGCAAAAAGATTGATTGGCAACATAGGCAGACCATCTTTCATATAAACAGAACCATCTATTGTTATAGTCTTTCCGTCACATTCAACCTTGTCGCTGCCAACAGTTATAATGTACTTTTTGTCAGTCCATATAACAAGCTGATTATCCGCGTTGTGCCATTCATAGTACATATCCTTTTGAACAGTTACTATTTCTGATCTTACGTTGAACGGAATAAAGGTTACGCCATCCTCGTTTGTATCAGAATAAGCAAAGGAGATCATAGGAACATTGTCTCTTGAGAAGTAAATGTGCTCAGGAGCACCGATAAACTCGATTGACTCAATTTCAAAGTCGCCTTCACCCCAGATAGGATCAAGCTTTATCGTATTAATTATGCCTGTCCAGTATCTTTGTTTGGTTAAATCGAAGGTGAGGGGAGCCATTTCTGTAGGCTTTGTAAACACATTCATTATGCCTTTTTGAATATACTTTCCGTCAGGAGTATTCGAATATGCAAGTTCTATACAACACATTGCATTTACAGGCTTGTATGCCTTGGTATTTACAACAATTTTCGAAATACTGTCGGATCTTAACGGCAGGAGAGAATCGTCTCTGAGAATAAAGTGAGGATCGTTTCTTTCAAAAGTCTTACCGATAAGCTTACCGTTTTCAATCTTCAATGATCCGATATTGTGAGGTTCAAAATATTTAAGGTCATCTTCTGTATTGAATGTATACTTCTTGACAACAGGAAGCTCGGAAATTTCATACTTTAAGAGCTGCTTGTCGGCAATCAATATTCTGTCTTTAGGATGCAAATATCCTAATCTTGCTTTTTGGCTATCGGTAGGAACAATATCAGCGTGAGGAATATCCTTTAAGAATACCTTTCTGACTGCATCGAGGTAACCGAAGCCGAATTCCTTTGCAGGAGCAATAAACGTTCCTTCGCCGTATTCATTCCAGTTGGAAATCATAGCAAGTCTGCTCTGCCATGAGCCCTTTTCGTTTCTGGGAAGAAGGTCATCTCTGAACCAAGTGAGCATTCCCTCGAAGTCTTCTGGAGTCATCTTGGGATAACGTTTGTCCTGCCATGCAACGCTGTTGTAACCCGTACTTACTGTAGGTACAACATAGATACCGTCTTTAAGTTCCATTTTTTTCTGAATCTGTTGCTTAGT
>JAZQVQ010000074.1:0-4471 GCA_045631825.1 Eubacteriales bacterium
ACATACAAACTATTGACAATTTTGCCAAAAAATTATATAATAAATTCATAATTATTGCTGCCGCATACTTACGGCGGTATTTTATTTGAAAGGAATGAGAAAATGACAGTCGGCTTTGATAGTAGCTTGTATATGGAAAAGCAAACCGAGCATATCCTCGAGCGTATATCTCGTTTTGACAACAAGCTTTATCTTGAATTTGGTGGTAAAATTTTTGATGATTTTCATGCGTCTCGTGTATTGCCGGGGTTTGATCCTAACGGAAAAATCAAATTACTCCACAAGCTTCGTGACAAGGTGGAAGTTGTTTTTTGTGTAAATGCCGCTGATATTGAAAAGACAAAAATTCGTGCCGATATCGGAATAACTTACGATATGGAAGTTATTCGTCTTATTGATCTCATTTCAAAGATGGATATTCTCGTCAGTTCCGTTGTTATAACACAGTATACAGGTCAGCAAGCCGTTGAGCCCTTTAAAAATCGTCTTGAAATGATGGGTATTCGTCTATATACTCACTATCCAATCTCGGGATATCCATCAAAAATTGACAAGGTTATCAGCGAGGATGGATACGGAAAGAATGATTACATTGAGACAACAAGACCTCTTGTTGTTGTGACAGCACCGGGTCCCGGTAGCGGTAAGCTTGCAACTTGTCTGTCTCAGATTTACCACGAGCATAAGCGTGGTAAATCTACAGGATATGCAAAGTTCGAGACCTTCCCTATCTGGAATTTGTCTCTAAAGCATCCTGTAAATCTTGCTTATGAAGCTGCTACTGCCGATTTGCAAGATTTAAATATGATTGATCCGTTTCATCTTGAAGCATATGGTGTTTCAACAGTAAATTACAACAGGGATATTGAAGCTTTCCCCGTTGTTAAAACCATTCTTACAAGAGTAACCGGAAACCCCGATTTTTATCGTTCACCTACAGATATGGGTGTGAATATGGCGGGATACTGCATATCCGACAACGACGCTTGCTGCAAAGCTGCAAGATGTGAAATTCTCCGCCGATACTTCAAAACAGCTTGCGATGTCAAGCTTGGTAACGAAAATTACTCAACACTTGAAAAAATCAAGGTTATAATGCAGCAGCTTGGCATAGAAGAATCTGAGCGTCCCGTGGTTACTGAGGCACGAAAAAAAATGCACATCTGTGAATCCCCCTCAGTTGCCATAGAACTTAGTGACGGGCGTATTATAACAGGAAGAAAAACCAAGCTGATGAGTGCATCTGCAAGTGCGGTTATAAATTCAGTCAAAGCTCTTGCAGGTCTTGATGACAAAATTCTTCTTATCTCACCAATTGTCCTCAAGCCTATTTTAAGATTAAAAGAGGATATTCTCGGTTCATCAAGCTCTGTTCTAAAGCTCGACGATGTCCTGATTGCTCTTTCCATAAGTGCCGCAACGAACCCGACAGCATCTCACGCTATCAGTTATCTGACAAGTTTGCGAAACTGTGATATGCATTCAACGCAGATGCTTAGAGCCGGAGACGAGGGAACGCTGAGAAAGCTCGGCATCAACACCACCTGTGATCCTATATTTCCATCAAAGGATTATTTAATTTAAATTAAATTGATATACAAAAAGGTTTCTCTTTCGAGAAACCTTTTTAATTTATTATTTTGAGCCAGTCGAACCAAACCCTCCGCTACCTCTTACGGTATCTGAAAGAGTTTGTACTTCAACAAAGTTTGCCGCCACAAATGGCATTATAACAAACTGAGCAATTCTTTCGCCGTTTTCTATTACAACGGCATCAGAAGAGTGATTGTGAAGAGCAACCATAATTTCGCCTCTGTAGTCAGCATCAACAACACCAACTTTATTTGCAGGAGCAAGCCCTTTTTTAGAGGCAAGACCACTTCTTGCAAATATAAATCCTCCGTACCCCTCAGGAATTTCTATAGAAATTCCAGTATGCACCATAACCGTCTTGTGCGGATTTATTGTAAGTTGCCCATCTACAAGTGCGTACAAATCAGCACCTGCAGAAAATTCAGAGCCATATGTCGGAATGATTGCATTATCGTCGAGCTTTTTGATTTTAACATCTAATTTCATTATTTATCTCCTTTTTAAGAAGAATTAATTTATCAGTGATATTTTTTAACCTATGAAACGAGAAAGAAACTCTTTTGTTTGTTCATTTTGAGGATTTGTGAATATATCCTCAGGACTTCCCTCTTCACAAATCAATCCGTCATTCATAAACACTACGTGGTTTGATACATCTCTTGCAAACGCCATTTCATGCGTTACAACAATCATTGTAAGACCTTCATTTGCAAGGTTTCTCATAACCATCAAAACCTCACCGACCATTTGCGGATCCAGTGCACTTGTCGGTTCGTCAAACAAGATAACATCAGGCTTCATAGCAAGTGCTCTTGCTATTGCTACACGCTGTTTTTGTCCACCGGAAAGCTGACGCGGTTTTGCATTTATATATCTTTCCATTCCGACTTTTTCCAGAAAATGCATTGCATTTTTCTTTGCCTCGTCGTGTGAAAGCTTTAAAACCATTTTCTGACCAACCATACAGTTTTCAAGTGCTGTCATATTGTTGAACAGATTGAAATTCTGAAAGACCATTCCCACCTTTGCTCTATATGATGAAACATACTTATGTTCAAGTATATTTTCACCATTATAGAGAATTTCTCCTCCAGAGGGACGTTCAAGCAAGTTTATACATCTCAGCATCGTGGACTTTCCGGAGCCCGAAGCTCCGATTATACAGGTTACATCGCCTTTACATACTGAAAAGTTTATATCTTTCAATACCGAATTACTGCCGAAGGACTTACTAAGATGGTTGATTTGTATAATTGTATCGTTCATATCAATCAACCTTCCCTTCATTGTCTATAAGCTCATAGTTTTCATCACCGTCAAGCTTCTTTTCGGCAAATCTGAGTATTCTTGTAACTGTAAATGTGAGTATAAAGTATATAACACAAGCAACAACATAAGTTTCAAATATAGACCAGGTTATCTTGGAAATCTTTGCTGTAAAGAAATACAATTCAGTTACACCAATTACATTAAGTACCGAGGTATCCTTTATATTGATAACAAATTCGTTACTGATTGCCGGCAGAATATTTCTTATTGTCTGCGGAATAATAACACGCATCATAGTTTGAAAATGAGTCATACCGATAGAATATGCTCCCTCAAACTGTCCTTTATCAATGGATATAATTCCGCCTCTGACTATTTCCGCCATATATGCACCGGTATTTATCGAAACAATAAATATACCTGCAGGTATAAGTGGAAGTGTCTTACCGTCGTTCATAAAAGCATATCCCCAGAAAATAACCATTGACTGTACCATCATCGGCGTTCCACGAAAAACCTCAACATAGACACTGATAACGGCATTGATTACTTTAAGCATAAAACGTAATACAACATTTTTTGGAGTTGGAATTGTTCTGATTATACCGGTTATTAACCCTATAACAAGACCAATTATTGTACCCGAAAGGGCAATAAGCATAGTATAAATAATTCCCTGAAGAAAGAACTGCCAGTTTTCAGTAAATATATTATATACTTCAAGCAAAAAATTGAACATCTTTTAAATTACGTCCTCAAATATATTTTTATTCAACGGGTGCAACAGCAACCATCTGCTCCATAAGTGTTCTCTGTGCTTCTACATCAAAATCAGCAAGAGCTTCATTTACTTTTTGTGTAAGCTCATTTCCCTTTTTGATACCAACTGCAATAGCAGTATCGCCAGATTCTGTTGTGAAACCTGTATCATTATTTACGAAAGGAACATACGCATACTGTGAGTCTTCTGTTGCAATAGCCATTGCTGTAGGCTCTTCAGCTATGTAACCATCTATTGTTCCTGCATCAAGTGCAATAAGCATAGTTGTAAAATCGGAAAGCTCGTTTACAACAGCGTCAGTCTGATCTTCAAGTGCCATCAAGTGGAAGGTTCCCGACTGTGCCGCAATTTTCTTATCTTTAAGGTCTGCTATTGTCTTAACGTCCTCAAGATTTCCCTTCTTTGTTATAACAACAAGGTTTGAATTGTAATACTCATCGGAAAAATCAACCTTTTCAAGACGTTCTGATGTAGGACTCATACCTGCGACAATCATATCAAGGCTTCCAGACTGAACTGCAGGAATGAGACTATCCCATTCATAAGCATAAATTTCAAGCTTTGCACCAATCTCCTCAGCAATCATCTTTGCAACTCTTACATCAAAACCATCTGTGTACATATTATCAACATTTGAAATTGCCACAGCACCTTCTGTCTGCTCTGTCTGAGACCAGTTATACGGGGCGTAGTTACATTCCATACCAACCTTGATAACAAGCTCGTCAGAACCATTATCATTCTGATTTGTCTGATTACTGCTACTGCCGCAGGAAGCAACAACAAAAATCATAACGACTGCCATTAAAATAACTAAAATCTTTTTCA
>JAZQVQ010000075.1:0-2477 GCA_045631825.1 Eubacteriales bacterium
AACCGCAAATAAATCCTCGCTCACGCTGTTTACATAGCTTTGCTGATATGCATTAAGCAGAGTACGTTTATATGCAAAGAAATAACTAAGCACCGTGTTTAAAAGGAAGAGGAGATAGATAAGGTTGAGGTTGCCTACATCTACGGCTTCCTTGGTAAAAAAGTGCATAAACGGCAACAAAAACGGACCGATAACAGCTGTAAAAATTCCTATGGCGTGATAGACCTTTCTGTAAAACGCCATAAGTGAGCCTATTCTTCTTTCGTCACCGTCTGCAATCGGTTTATACAGGGCAAAAGCAACAGAGGTGCCTATTCCAAGTTCGGTCATTGAAAGGATCATAAGCATACTTTCCATAACCGAGTTTACACCAAGATAGTCCTGACCCAGCTTGTGTATAAAAAGCCATCTTACGCCAAAACCCATAAGTATTGTAATAATCTGTCCTATAAATGCGAGGGCACTGTTTCTTAAAGAATTAAAAAATCTCATTGCTTCACCTGTTAATCAACTATTTTCCAAAGATATTTTATAATTTTTTCGTCAAAGTATCCACAATCTCCGTTTTGAATGATACTGATTGCCTTTTCGGGTTCCAGTGCTTCACGGTATATACGGTCGGTTGTCAACGCGTCATAAGCATCGCACGCCGACACAATCTGCACATAAGTCGGCAGGTCTGTTATGCCGACATAACCTTTGCCGTCAATTCTTTCGTGATGGTAAAGGCAGATGTTTTTTACAATATTATATTCTTCTTCTGTCAGAGATGATTCAACCGCCTCAAAACCAAGGCGGGTATGTTTGGTCATAAACTCTCTTTCCTCATCGGTAAGACGTGAATGCTTGGTAAGTATTGAGTTTTTTACAAAAAGCTTGCCTATATCATGTAAAAGTGCACCCTTAAGGATAGCTTCGGTTTCACTTTTGGTATAGGATAATATTCCGTCGTTATTCATATGCTTCATCATAGCTAAAACATAAGATTTTACGTGGAGCGAATGATAAAATGTCTCGGCATTTGTTGCCTTTAATTCATCCATAAGCTCTTGCAGTCTTTCAGGCATTATTATCATGCTTTACCCCTCCATCTTGCTTCAAATAATTTTCTGATTACGCCATTGGGTAAAAAGAACAGTAATACATTTAATAAATAATCCTTTTTACTTATTAAAGCTTTGTCCATACAGCGGTGGACCTCTTTTGCGGCCTTCCTGTTGCCGTCAATAAGGTAGTGTCGGCATCGCCGCATAGAAAACCATTCCATAACCTTTTTCAGGTTGGCTCTTTTTTCCTGTGGTATGCTGTCATCCTGATAAAGCTGCTGTACTCTTTCAAAAAATCCCCAATCGGCGTCAAAGGACTTTGTTTTTGTTGCGGTTGAGTTTTCTTTTTTGTAGGTTGCGGTGGCAATTGGTGACAACACCACGGGATAATATGCAGCAACCACAAGCGAAAGCTCAAGGTCCTCGCCGATTTTGCAACCGACAGGGAAACCGCCGGCTTTGTCAAAAGCCTGTCTTGATACTACTGTTGTGATAACGGTGAACATTTTTGCACTTTTATCCTTGTGATATTCGGCAAAAAAGTCCTTAAGATATACTTCCTGTTTTTTGTCCCCAAAATATCCGCACTCGGATATTACCTCGTGATTAACAAGCTCAACACGGGTAAATGTACCGATAAGTCCTGCATCGGGATATTTGTCAGCAAGTGTTTTCATAACCTCAAGATGATTTTCGTGCCACACATCATCCGCATCAAGAAATGCAATGTAATCACCGGTTGAGTTTTCGACCCCGGTATTTCTTGCAACCGAAACCCCGGAATTTAACTGTGATACAATCCTGATTTTTTCGTTATTTTTGTATTTTTCAAGCACGGATAATGTATTATCCGATGAGCCGTCATTTACAATAATAAGCTCCCAATCAGATAGTGTCTGTGCAAAAACACTGTCTATTGCATTTTTGATAAATTCTTCTCCGTTAAAGACAGGAATTATTACTGAAAACATATTTTTACCTCGATTAAATAAAATATAAAAGCATAAACGGCCAGTCTATGAAAAAGTCTACTGTACAGCCAAATACAATGAAGGCAAATGAGAATATAAGCTGAAGCATTGCAATATCCTCGCCATCATAACCTGACTTTTTTGAAAAGTGCTTTAAAAGTCTGTATGTAAATATCATAATCAACGGTATATAAATCAAAACAGTGCCCAGTATGCCAAAGTTCAACAAACTCTGCAAATATGAGTTGTGGCAGGCAATGGACATTACGCTGTAGTCGATTACCATAACGGTAACAACACTTCCGCCGACAATCTTGCCCCAAAGCCCTTTTTCTGAAAATCTGGCAATTGCCTGTTGCCAGATATCCCATCTGTCTGTTGTAAGAAGGTCCCATCTTCCTCTTGGTATATATGAAAGTTTTTCTGTTATTCTTATTATAAGACCTGCAATTGCATCAAT
>JAZQVQ010000076.1:0-2199 GCA_045631825.1 Eubacteriales bacterium
TCAGGAGCTTGAAAAATGGAACTACCATAACGGTGTTTATTACGGTATTTCGGTTGCGGAATACTTTGAAATATGGCTGACAGAGATTGAAAAAGAAGTAAGACCGAACACCTTCCGTTCCTATAAGGGTAATATGACGAATCACATAATTCCGTATTTCAGGAACACAAAGATTCAGCTTCAGTCAATCAAGCCTATCGACCTTGAGGATTATTATTTCTCGCTTCTCAAACCCGAAAGCAACCTCGAAAACGGTGCGGCACTTTCCGCAACAACAATAAGGCACCACCATCAGAACATAAGCAAAGCGCTTGCCGATGCGGTCAGAAAAGGATATATTCCGCTCAATCCCGCAAGCTCTGCAAGATTGCCGAAGAAAGAGAAATACAAAGCTGAATTTCTCAACCACGAACAGCTTGACGAACTTATTTCTCTGTTCAAAGGAAGTCCCGTTGAATTGCCCGTCAGACTTTGTGCAATTTACGGTTTCCGCAGAAGTGAGGTGCTGGGTCTTAAATGGAAGAACGTCGATTTCATCAACCGCACAATAACAATAAGCGAAACACTTCAGCAGCACACGGGCGGCAATTACACCGACCATCCCAAGACAGAAAGCAGTTACAGAACTCTGCCGTTAAACAATACGGCTTATGACCTTCTGAAAGAACAGAAGAAGCTTCAGGATGAACGCAAACTGCTTATGGGCAATTATTATATATATAATGACTATGTCTGCACATGGGGTAACGGCGAAGTAATTGCACCGAATTATCTGACACGCACTTTTCACTCGGTCATTCAGAACAGTACACTACCGCAGATAAGACTGCACGATTTACGCCACAGCGTTGCGAGCAATCTTCTCAATCTCGGATTTTCGGTTGTTCAGGTTCAGGAATGGCTCGGTCACGGAAGTGCATCAACAACACTTAATTTCTATGCTCACGTTGATAAAAGTTCAAAAATCAGCATCGCAGACACTCTTGACAAATTAAATTCGGAACAAGAGAAAAAAGAGGACAAAGTGTTAGAAAAAGTGTTTGAAGAAAAGACCCTTTCAGAAACAAAAAAAGACCCCGTAAAAGGGTCGGAAAAAGGCTTTAAAAAAGCAAAAATCAGCACAAAAGTTGTGCCGATAAAAAAACAAAACCTGAAAAAGTGTTAGAAAAATGTTAGAAAAAAGGGTCAAAAGTGTTAGAAAAAATTATTTTTCGAAAAGAGAAATCCCGAAACCCTTGTATATCAACGGTTTCGGGACTTGAATGGCAGGGGCAGAAGGACTTGAACCCTCGGCACGCGGTTTTGGAGACCGCTGCTCTACCAACTGAGCTATACCCCTATATATTTATGGTGGGCCATCAGGGACTCGAACCCCGGACCAACCGGTTATGAGCCGGTTGCTCTAACCAACTGAGCTAATGGCCCAAAAATAAAAGGTGTCTTTTGCGAACAGATGTATAATAGCAAAAACAACGGTGTTTGTCAATCTTTTTTCGTAATTTTTTTCGTTTGTTTTCTGCTTTTTCATCTGTCCGCATTTTTTTGCGCTCTCTTTTTGATCCGATCACTCCCTGCTCCGTTGCTTTTTTGACATTTTTTGATTGACACTGCCGCCTTTAAGATGTATTATATTATATTAGAGTAATATGGAATAAAATCGAATTTTTTCCTTTGGAGGATATCAATAAAATGTTCAGACGGATTCTTGCCGCCGTGTGTGTCTTACTTATTCTTGTCGGCACATTCTGCGGTTGTAATAAGAAAGAGGTTACCGACACAGACGGAAAGCTCTGCATCGTTGTCACAAATTTCCCTCTTTATGATTTTGCGCGTCAGGTATGCGGCGACAGGGCTGTTGTTTCAATGCTCCTCTCCCCCGGCACCGAAAGTCACTCCTATGACCCGACACCGCAGGATATTATCAGCATCACAAGCGCTGACCTTTTCTTTTATATCGGCGGCATATCCGACAACTGGGTTGACTCAATTCTCGACTCCGTCGAAAGCCCCGACCTTGTCACCTGCGCCCTTTTCGACAGCATTGTGGCTTATGAAGAAGAATTTGTCGAAGGTATGCAACAGGATGAACATGACCACAACACGACGGAATATGACGAGCATATCTGGACATCGCCAAAAAATGCCGTTATCATGATTAACAAAATCTGTGAGCTTGCGTGTCAGGCGGATTCCGAGGGT
>JAZQVQ010000077.1:0-8765 GCA_045631825.1 Eubacteriales bacterium
TAAACGAATACGCCTCCATAATATGCAGCTGTAATGTTATTGAAACTTTCTGTGAAAAATTCACTTAGGGTATTGAAAAAGAATCCCCCTGCAGTGTATAATAAGATAAGAACATTACATTTACAGAGGTGTAAACACTATGAATACTAATGAATGGGATATTTTAAAAACCGAATGTGAGTCCTGCACCGCTTGTCCGCTTTATGAAACAAAAACAAACACTGTTTTTGGCAGCGGTAACGAAAACGCCGACATAATGTTTATAGGTGAAGCTCCCGGTGAAACCGAGGATTTACAAGGAAAACCCTTCGTCGGCAGAAGCGGGAAACTGCTTGACAGCTATCTTGATGCAATTGGATTATCGCGCGACGACGTATACATAGCAAACATCTTAAAATGTCGCCCTCCAAAAAACAGAGACCCTAAGCCCGAGGAGGAGGAAGCTTGTATTGGATATTTACGCAAGCAGTTATCTTTAATCAAACCAAAGATTATTGTTTGTCTTGGCAGAATTGCCGGATTCAAAATCATAAAACCTGATTTGAAAATAACGCAAGAGCACGGAAAATGGTTTAAAAAAGGTAATTATCTTATGTGTGCCGTGTATCATCCGTCAGCACTTTTAAGAGACCCCAGAAAGCGTGATGATATGATGCGTGATTTTCTTGAAATTCAAAAAAAGTTATTTGAGCTAAAATAAATACAAAAAAGTAAGACAGTCGACATAAATAATCGACTGTCTTTTCTATTTTTATATTATTAATTAAAGAACCTCTATCATACTTTCATCCCATGTTTCAGGAGCATGATATCCCATAAGATTTACAAGAGTTGCTGCAATATTTGAAAGACCAAAATTATCGCCATTCTTAACTTTATAGTTATCAGCAAAGCTGTTATCATAAATGATACAAGGAACGGGATTTAATGTGTGGCTTGTTTTAGACTTGAAAGCTCCGTCTTTATCAGCTTTCGGCTGCTTTGTTTTCTTATCAATTTCATACATTTCGTCTGCATTCCCGTGGTCTGCTGTAATAACAGCTACACCCGAAACCTTATCTACTTGCTCAAGTATTCTTGCAAGACACAAATCAAGTGCCTCAACTGAGACAATCGTCGCAAGATAATTTCCTGTATGTCCGACCATATCACCATTAGGGAAATTGACTCTTAAAAATTTATAATTCCCCTGCTCCGATACTTCAATCAATCTGTCAGTTATCTCAGCACACTTCATCCAAGGACGCTGTTCAAACGGTATAACATCTGACTTGATTTCCTCATATGTTTCTGTTTTTTCATCAAACTTGCCACTCTTATTTCCGTTCCAGAAATAAGTTACGTGACCAAACTTCTGTGTTTCACTCAGTGCATACTGTGTGACACCGGTATTTGCAAGATACTCGCCCATTGTCTCGCTGATTTCAGGAGGAGATACAAGGTATCTCTTTGGAATATGCTTATCTCCGTCATATTCAAGCATACCGGCAAAAGTTACCTTCGGGAAAACAACTCTGTCAAATTCGGCAAAGTTTTCTTCGTCAAAAGCACGGCTGATTTCAATGGCTCTGTCGCCTCTGAAGTTGAAAAATACAACGCTGTCTCCATCAAGTATTTTTCCAACCGGCTGACCATCCTTGGCAATAACAAAAGCAGGCAAATCCTGGTCTATGCAACCTAGCTCACGACGATATGTTTCAACTGCTTCTTTGGCACTTGCAAAATTTCTTGCATCACCAAGAACGTGTGTATGCCATCCCTTTTCAACCATTGCCCAGTTGGCATCATATCTGTCCATTGTTATACACATTCTTCCGCCACCGGAAGCAATGCATACATCAAAGTTATTATCTCTTATACTATCCAAAAATTCCTCAAACGGAACTATATAATCAAGAGCACTTGTCTCTCCTACGTCTCGTCCATCTATAAGTATATGAACTCTTACTGTTTTAACCCCGTCAGCCTTACTTCTGATTATCATAGCTTTGAGATGGTCAATGTGTGAATGAACATTTCCATCTGAAAACAAGCCGATAAAATGCAACACCTTACCGGTATCTTTAACAGACGAAACTGCCTTCCAGGAGTCAGATTCAAACATCTTTCCACTCTCAATCGAATTTGAAACAAGTTTCGCACCCTGTGCAAACACCTGTCCTGCACCGATTGCATTATGTCCAACCTCCGAGTTACCCATATCATCATCAGACGGAAGACCAACTGCTGTGCCGTGTGCTTTTATTTTTAGTGTAGGATACTTTTCCATAAGCATATCAAGTGTTGGTGTCTTTGCATTTTTCACTGCATTGGAAAGATTATCCTGTCCAATACCGATACCATCCATTACGATGCAGAAAACCTGTCTGTTTTTAGCTTGTGCATCATTGTTCTTAAAGTTAAGCGGTTTAAGTGTTTGATTCATCAGTACTTCTCCTATTTATTGTATTATTTTAATTATTTTACCCTTTAAAATTGTATATATCAATCATAATTTGTAAAAACAAATTATTTATGATCTACTACCTTTAAAACATTTTTTAAGCTTGGGTCTGTCATTATTTTTAAAATACCCTCGGCAACGCAATCTAGCGGTCTTTTTGCAACGTAAATCGGCAGCTTTGTTTTTTCATGGAGCAAAAGTGCAAGGCCGTTAAGCTCTGCTCCACCACCGGTTAGCGTTATTCCCGATGTGAGAATATCAGCACAAAGCTCCGGCGGAGTAACCTCAAGTGCAGACCTGACAAGTGCTACAATTTGATTTACAACATCAGAAAGTGCCATTCTTATTTCTGAAGAATAAATATTAAAGACAGACGGCAAACCTGTAATAAGATTTCGTCCTCTCACTTCAAGCATGCCGAGATCGCACGAAGGAATGGCAGAGCCTATTTCCTTTTTTATATCTTCAGCTGTTGAATAACCTATTAAAACATTAAATTTTTTCTTGATATATTCAACTATTGCTTCGTTGAGCTCGTCTCCCGCAATTTTTATTGAACGTGACAACGCAACCCCGCCTGACACAACAACGGCAACCTCGGTTGTTCCGCCACCAATATCGACGACCATATTTCCCGTGGGTGTTTTGAACGCAAGTCCTGCACCGATTGCCGCTGCGACAGGTTCTTCAACCAAAGCTACAGAACCCGAGCCTGCTTCGAGTGCGGCATTTTCGAGTGCTCTGTGTTCGACCTCAGATACACCATACGGAATACATATAAGTACCCGTGGCCTTGCAAATAATGATGTTTTCATCGCTTTTTTAATAAATAATCTAAGCATTGCAAGTGTCAATTCAAAGTCAGCAATAACTCCATCTTTTAATGGTCTGACAACAGTTATATTTTGTGCAGTTTTACCCATCAATTTCTTTGCTTCAGTTCCGACAGCTATTATTTGTTCGCTCTTATTATCATAAGCAACAAAGGATGGCTCACGTATTATTATGCCGGATTCAGCCGTGCACACAAGCGTGTTTGCTGTTCCTAAATCTATTCCAATACAATTTCCTTGTATAACAGGCATACAATAATCCTTTCTGTTTTAAATTTACTTGAAAGCTTCAACTATTTTTGACAGACCTCCGTTTGCAAACTGTATGGGAGAAATAGTTGTTGTTTCAAAGCCTGCTTTGCTTGCTATATCCTTTAGCATAAGTTCATTATGAATATGTAATATGCCATCATTATCAACGAAAACGGCAACAACATTATCTTTCGACATACTGAACAAATTAGCACCAAATACATTCTTTCCGCCACACATTGCAAATTTTGAACTATTGCTGTTGACAACATTCATAAGACTCGCAACAAACGAGTTTGAATTAAGCGACGTGGAATTTTCAGTATAAACAGGCACATTTCCATTCAAAAGAAGATTGCAAAGACTATTGAAACAATACGCACTTTGAGAGCTTTTGCGAAGTTCGCCCGACATTTTTTCATTCAGGCTTGTAATAATATACATCTTTTCAAACGCCCTGTCCGAAATACTAACTAATCCTTGCGGAAATACAGACAAATCATAACAATCAGCATCTGAGAAGTCCCATCCAATTTTTGCATTCTTATCGGG
The DNA here is from genome assembly GCA_045631825.1 of Eubacteriales bacterium. Lineage (GTDB taxonomy): Bacteria > Bacillota > Clostridia > Oscillospirales > CAG-382 > UMGS1387. The sequence continues at coordinate 4,081 of JAZQVQ010000077.1, forward strand.
ACCTATGCAAGCAGAAACAACAATACTGTCATAGTATTCATAACAAAGCTTGTCAAGTGTCGAAATCACAAGTTTATTATTATTCAAAGAATTCATAAGCACGGTGTGTTTTCTTGACAGAATATATGCGTTCTTTTCTATGTACTCACACTGTTGCTTTGTAAATGCCGTTACGGCAACTGTTTTGTCAGGACTTGCCGACAACAATTCCACTGCCTTTGAAAGTGAAAGTTCCGCCTCAGTCTTGTTGATTCTGGAAAGTGTCCTGTCAAAAATTCCATTCATCCTGACAACCTCAACACTACTGTTTTGCGTTGTGTTGAAATATACATTTTTTTCACCGCAAACGCAATTATTGATGAACGTTGAAAAATAAATGTTCTTATTGTCTGCGAACTTTCCGACAGTAAATGTCTTAATTCCTGACGATTTTAAGGTACTTACAAGACTACTGCAGGTGATTTGTGACATATTACAAACAACAGCCCTTTTACCAAATGATATTGCAGGCAACATAGAATAACCATTCTCATAATTATCAAGTATCACTACATTGTCAAAATCATAGCTAAGTGGCAGGCATTGTGTGAGTAAGTCTTTTGAAATGATAATAACAGGTTTTACTTTTGAAACAAGAGGTTTTCGTTTTTCAAGCATTTCTCTTACAGACAAAAACTCAGTTGCAAGGAGTTTTTCACCATCGTTTGTTTCGGAACAGTGCTTTACACTCTGACTATACGACACATCAAGATTATGTGCAGAAAGCTCACACGCTTTTAAGAAAAGCTGTATGTACTTATCCTTTGACGCACTTATACGTTCATCACTGTTATGTTCAAACAAATCGTTCTTTATTTTGTTTATACAGGGCAAAAGAATTGACTTGGCAAAAACATTTTCAACATTTTCTCCTGCACCGTGAAGCACGATATATTCAACAAACTGTGCAAAATTCTGTTTAACAGCATTACTGCATTCAAGCCAATCCATCCAGGCATCTGACGTATACAGTTTGTCAACAACACTTTTTAAATAAACAGAAATTCCATCGAATGACAAAACTCCGTTATTAAATTCAAGGTTCAACAAATCAAGCCCAAGGCTAGTCTGAATAAACTCAAAACAACTGTTGTTTGCACTTGAAATTTCAGCAAATCTTGCTCTTGCAAGGGTTATTTTTCGAGCAAGTTCAGGACTTACGGGGATTAAAGTTATAAGCCTGAAAACGCCCGAAAGTATCTTGGATTTTTTAGAGTTATTACAAGCACATATTTCATCAATCAACTTGCTGACTTCAAAGGCAATCTGTGCAAGCTTCTTGGATTGTTCATCCTCGGGGAGTGCATTTTTATTGTCGAGAGCCAGAACACAGGACTTATACTCATACAAAAGCTTATAAACATCTTCAAGCTTTCTTTGCTGGAAAGCAGAACGGTATTCAGGTTTCAAATACTGAGCAAGGGTATCCTGACCATTCTTTCTGTGCTTGAATTTTTTAAAGAAGCCTTTTTCCTCGTCAGTATACTTTTCACCAGGAAGAAGTGAAACCACGTCTTCAAATATCTCATTATTAAAAAAGCTTAGCTTGAATTCAATAGCTTTCATTCGATTTTCAATGGCTGAGAAATTATACATCTTATTAGAGAAAACATCTATATCCGTTTTTACAAAATCTTCCGGTATATCAATTTCCCTGACTGACAGAATAAGCTTATATAACTCGTTTAACGCCTTGACGTTTGACAAAGTTCTGATATCGTTTTCCTCAATACCTATAATACCGGAAACTTCATAAAATACATCTCTGTATTCGCTAAGCACCGGAATAATTTTCTTAACTGCATTTTTAATTTCCAGCTTTTTATCTTCAGAAAAGCGACTTGGTGGATTTGTTCTGAACATTGCATGTGTCGATAGCGGTGAGTACTTGTCTTTTCCTGAAGCAACATTAAGCTTTCTTGCACATGAAATAAGTGTACCAATACTTTCAAAGGTCTCATCAAGACCTGTTTTATCGATATTTTCAAATACATCCTTTGAAATTATAATATCATCAATACCCTTAGCATCACTGCTTGCTTCAAAATAGAATTCTATAGCCTGCTGAAGCGAAAGACCTATATGGTGCTGCTCATTTATACGCTTTTGATAATCGACAATTCTGTCAAAAATAACTGGCAAATCCATCGGATACGATGCAAGGTTATCGGATGGAACGTTTGCATATTTTTTTAGCAAATCAGATATTTGTTTTGAAATGTCACTTACCTGTGTATGATTTTCAATTATAAGCACAGAATCATCCATTTTATTTTCAACAAACTTTCTGCGTACATATTCTGCCTGTGCTTTATCATCAACAACAACAAGCGATGTCTTGCCTTCAGTAACCTGACGTGCAACAACTGAGCTTACAACATCAATTTTGGGCTGTGAATAAAGACCGTCAATAATAATATCGTTGTTTGAACGCACTGCAGACAATTCATCGTAAAAAGACGGCAAAATCGGATAAACATCATTTGAATCACCCACTGTCTTTTCTGTATTTTTACCAAGTGCTCCGAGTGACGCATTTGATGTAAGAATCTGCTCTTTACAAATTGCTATATCACACCACAAATAGAAATCTGTCATATCACACGAAATCAAATGAATTTCTCTTACAATTTCATATGAATATCTATCATCGGTTTCAGCAAGGGCAGAAAGAATATTCTCAAATAAATCAAAAATTTCTTTTCTGTCTGTCGGCATTGAAGCTTTCATAAATGAGCTGTAATTCAAGCCTGCGTTTTTCATAGAATTCCTGATGAAAAGCTTATTTACAACAGGCTTTGTACATTGTTTGAATTTAAAAGATGAATTCTCATACTGCAAGTCTATACCACATAGGCAAACAGGAACAAAACTTACAAGTTCCGTAAGCTTATCCTTTATTTTTACATAGCCGTATATTGCGAAAGGTTTATTGTTATTTTTAGCAAATTTTATATTGGATGCACTTTCGTGGAGTTTTTCTTCGCTTAAAGATGTAACAATACAATCATCATAAGTGATTTTCGTTTTGAATCTTTCAAATCTTGCCTCCATCGCATCACGTTCGCTTATACTAAACTTTTGACCATAATTTTCGGCAGTAATTACCGATGAAAAATTCTTGTCGAGTGATGCAAAATCAAGAAGATTAACATTATGCTCAAGCGGAAGTAGCTTTATATAATCAGTATCGTTATAGAAAAACTTATCAAACTCGCTTGTTAACAGTGGTATTTCGGTAAAACGTCCGGATTCTTTACCTGACAACATTTTCATAACCGGCTTTTTAAGCATTGATGCATACAGCTCTGACAATGACTGTTTTACACTATAATTTTTCTGTTTGTCCGCATCTTGACCATGTATCATATTTATCATACATTCAAGTGACAGCTGTCCCTGACAAATCTGAGTTTTAGCACTGTCGCATGCAAGAGAAAAGGATGTATTCTGAGCTGCCGCAAAAACAGATGGCTCGACAACTATAAGCTCACCAAACTTTACCATATCAACAATTAGTGACATATCTTCAATTAGAGCATTTTTACATTCATTCTTGACAGTGTATATGCCGCACATTACCTTGACAACACCCGTATGTCCACTTACAAAGAGCAAAGATGTGTCAAAACCCTTTTTAGCAGCACATGCACTGAACAAAAGTGCAAGCTCAAGTGGTGTAGAAAGAACACTTGACCCTGCGAACATATCATCGGGGCACCTTACCTTTTGCATGGCAGAAGCCGAATAAAACGACGGTCTTGAATAGATTATATTACAGCTCTTTATGCTTTTATAAATTTGCTCAATTACAGAAAAAATCTTTTTATCGTCAAATGCGTTATAACAAGCAAACATATCATCGCCCATTTTTGATGTTATATCGCCAATTATCTTATTGTCAGGGCACATAAAGTTTCTCAATGAATCCGGATGAAGTTCAAGTCCCTGCCAGATGCTTGCACCAAGCAGACGAATATGCGTTTTTTCACATACACTTACTCCGTCAACATTAACAAGAATATATATTTCCGCCATTTCCTCATGGTCTAACGATTCTAAGAATACATTGTCAAAAGAAAAACAATCAAATGGAAATTCAAATGAACATACACCGGTATTCTTTAAATTATAATTTTCCACATAAAAACACTCTTTTTTAAAGTCTGATTGCTGCAAAAACTCTTGACCGTTACATTTGCCGACAATACTTATTTCCAAGTTTATATTTTTATGCTGCAAAAGTCCCGACACATCAATCCTCAATACAGGCGAAACTCCGCTTTGTGCAAGGCTTGCACTATAATACGGCAGTGTATGTGCCTTAATATTCAATTTTGTCGGTTTTGCACCGTTGTTCATTTCCAAATACCCCTTTTATACAATAATATTTGACAGGATTAGACAAAGTCTCACACTATATAATAACACTTTAATTAATTTTTTGCAACACTTAATATAAAATTATTTTTATTATTTTAATTTATATATAAAAAGAGTTCGGAAATGAAGTGAACCCCAAAGTTTAGACAAAATTAAATATTAACTTGCTTGTGAATGAGTTCGGTATTGTACTGGACTCATTCCTTTTAGTTTCATAGAAATTCTTTCGTTGTTGTAATAATCAATATATCTTTTTAATTCAT